>JADFGB010000349.1 GCA_022567875.1 Bacteroidota bacterium
GATTTAGCTAAATCTATATTCTCAGTTTTTAAAATCCTATCAATTTTTTTTTGAACATCTTTATTTATTTGTAACGAATAATTTACATTTTCTGCTTTTATTTTTTCATCTATCCCAATTTCTTTTAATAACTCTACATTAAATTCAAGCTCATGCTTTCCGGCAAATTTTCTATGTACAAAAACTTTTTTGTTAAATAAAAATGAATACCACCTGTAACCAGTTCCTATTCTGTTTTTAATTTTAGATAGAATTACAAGCAAGGCTATTCTTAGATTTGGGCTTACAACAATAACCGTATCATAATTCTTTTTATTAATTAATTTATAATTAGACCAAAAAGATAATGTCTCTTTTTTGTCTTTTGTTTTTATAAAAATTAACTCGTCAACAAAAGGATGATTAATTAAAATATCTTTTGTGTAGTCTCTAATAAGAAAAGTAACATTACATTTAGGGTAATGTTTTTTTATTATTCCTGCGAGAGGTGTTGTTAAAACTAAATCTCCAATTCTATCGGTACGGATAATTAATAAATTATTAGGTCTAATCATTTTTTTGAAACGTGTGGATTATCCTTTAAATAATAACGCCAGGGTAAATCTATAGATTTTTTTATACCGATTCTTGTAGTAGTAACGATTTCTTTTTCTTTTATTTTTTTATTTTCTAATAAATAGATTTCATTTCCAGTAAGATCAATTCCGCAATGAGATTTATTTATTTCAAATGCTTGACAAATTTTTCCTGGTCCGTTTGTTAAATCGAATTTTTTATTTTTCAGAAATTTGTTCAATCCAAACCTGTTATTGAACATTATTTCAATTCCCTCTAAAGGTTCAATGCCCCTTATTAAAACGGCTGTTCCCTCATCTTTTTTGCCTGTTACAATGTTACAGCAAAAGTGCGTACCGTAAGTAAAATAAACGTAAAAAAAACCACCTTGTTCAAACATAATTTCATTTCTTTTAGTTTTACCTATAAATGTATGTGCTGCTTTATCAATACTTCCATCATAAGCTTCAACTTCAACAATAATTCCAGATAGTTTTTTTAAACCAATATGATGTACAAATATTTTCCCGAGTAAATTTTTTGCTACAATGTTAACGTCACGGGTATAGAAATTTTTATTTAATTTTGAAAGTTTTTTCAAATTAATCATTTGAAAATTGTATGAATGATTTAATCGGTTTGCTTATCTGTACTGTTTTTTAGATCAATGATCCGGTTGGTATATTCTTCTTTTTTATCAGGATGTTTGAGTATTAATTTTTCATAAACTTTTATAGCCTCTAAAAATTCGCTTTGAGCTTCGTAAATTTTTGCAAGTGTTTCAGATACTATCATTGTGTCTTCATTAATAAATTCTTTGGTTGAAACATTATCAATCATAGAATTATCTATCTCAGGCATTCGTGAAGATGCTATTTCGTTTGCAAGTTCATCAAGTTTTTCATCAAATTCCTTTTCTATATTAGGTATGTTTTCAATTTCTTTTTTAATATTATCAATATCTGTTTTATCATTTTCAATATTTTCATTTTTAAATAAAGCATGTTCATCTTTTTCAATTATTTGGTCTTCATTAACTAAAAATGCTGTTCCTCTGTCTGATTTAAATAATGCTTTTTCTGCTTTCAAGGTTTCAATTTCTTTAGTATAAAAATCATAAGTAGCATCAGAATAAATAAGATCTGAACCTTTTCTGTATGCTTCTTCGGAGTCTTTAAATTCACCTTTTAAAGTATAAGCTTTGCCCAAGACTAAATAAGCTGTAGGATAATCAGGATATTTATGTAGACCATTTATCAAAATATCAATTGCTGTATCTACATTGTTTTTGGTTAATTCAGTATTAGCATTTCTTACAAACAAAGGTGTTGATTTATCATATTCATAAATCAAATTTACCTTGTCGTTAAATATTTCAAAAAATGATTTAGCCAATTTTACTACTTACTGTTTTTTTTGAAAATGTATGCCTTAATGACATTATTGATACAAAAGAAAATCCGATAAAAAATAATAACTGAAAGGGTAATGCGGCAATCTCCATGAAGTAAATTGAAGAAGCAACGCCTATGAAACAATAAACAGCCATAATTAATTCAATTAAAACAGATACACCAATTTTTTTTGTCAAATATTTGTTATCTGTCCACGTATCTTTTGAAGAAACCACTTTAAATTTAGGTGTTCTCACAAATTCACTTTTTCTATTTAACAATCCTTCAAAAACGGCGCGTGAGTTGGTTACGGAAAAGCCCATACTTCCCGCCATAAATAAAGGAAAGAGAACTATAGTTTTCCGCCAATCGTTTCTGATATCTTTTTGTGAATATAAATAGAACAAAAAAGAACTAATAAAAGCCAAAACAAAAAGTGAAAGGACACCGAAGTACAAATCGTGTGCGCCGCTGTTC
>JADFGB010000350.1 GCA_022567875.1 Bacteroidota bacterium
AAACGCAGAAATGGCATCTGTCAAATTATTTTCTTCAAATAAAGTTTCACCAAGATAATATTGAGCTTTGGCACCGATATCATCTGTACGGTTTTCTGATAAATCCCTAAAATAGTACTCGGCATTTTGGTATCTCTTTGCTGAAAGATCGATTAAGCCGAGTTCTAATTTCGCTTTTTCGGCAAATATAGTCCTGATATAATAAGTAATCACATCGTTAAAAGCATCGTAAGCCGAACTTACATCTCCCGCATTAACAAAAGTTGCCCCCAGCATAAAAGCTATCTCGGCAGCGCGTGGTGATTCTCTTAACTTATCTTTTGAAGATGTTAATACAGATTCTGCATCATCAAATCTTTTTAATCTGTTGTAGATATTAGACAGCTCTATAACTGCTGCCGCTGCTGTTTCACTTTGGGGATATGTTTCGTAAACTTTTGTAAAACTTGTAATAGCTTCATTATCATTTTTTTGGTGTTCGGCAGATTTCCCTATCCAATAATATGCTTCTGGTACCAAATTGCTTTTAGGAAATATTTCTGTAAAAGTAGTATACTCTTCTTGTGCTTTTTTATAATCAGTAAATCCATAATAGAGTTCACCAATTTTAAAGCTAAGTTTATCCGTAAAATTAAGACTGGGATTTTGGTTCACAAATTCTTTTAAAAAGGTAACTGCTTTTTCAGTATTATTTTGAGCTACATAACAATATTGTATTCCGTTTACAGCATCAAAAACAGATTTAGAACGCGGAAAATTGATCAATATTTCTTGATAACTTGAAATTGCAGATTCATAATCTCCCAAATTAAAATAAGCGTCACCAATTGAATAATAAATAATCGGGCCAAGCGATGATGAAGGATATTTCTTTAGTGTAAGATTATAACCATTTATAGCTTCTTCATAATTATTTTTCTGAAATGATATCCACCCTATTACGTATAGAGATTTATCAGCATACTTTGATTTAGGGAACCTTCGTTGCAAATTTTTAAATTCTTTTATAGCCTGCTGCAATTTACCTGCTTTGTATAAAGCCTGTGAATATTGATAAAGCACATAATCTGTATTTTTTGACTTATTAATTCCCCGCAATATATTATTATATATATTGCTTGAAGATGTAAAATCTTTATTCCCATAATAACTATCAGCAAGTCTTAATTTAACTTCAACAATATTTTTATCTTTTGGATATTTTTTAACAAAATCGTTAAAATAGTAGGCAGAGTTTTCATAGTCTTTCAAATTGAAATATGAATACCCCAATCCATATAATTTCAAACTGTATAACTTATTATCCAAGATATTTATTTTTTTATAATGTGTAACAGCTGCTGTGTAATTTGCAAGTTCAAAATTATTTTCGGCTAAATAAAAAGAAACTTTATTCGGTTCAAAATTCTGATAATTAGTGCTTAATTTTAATAGCAGGGATAATGATTCTTGAAATCTTCTTTGTTGAAATAAAGATACGGATAAACCAAAATCTGATCTATTTTTAATATTTTGATCGATATTTTTAAACCTATTTATTTCTCTGAAATACTTCTCTGCTTTTTTGAATTGATTTTGTTTTAGCTTTATTTGTCCGAGAATGATATATGCGCTTGCTATAAGTCTTTTATTATTTGTTAGTTTTTTATTTAACAAATATCTCTCAGAGAGTTTATATTTTTCGTTTGAATAATAAATAACACCAATTTTATAAAGTGCATCGGATATAAATCTGCTGTTAGGATAATTTGAAACAAATGTTTTATAAATATCTAATGCCTTTGTATTTTGTCCCGAATACCTTTTAGCTTCGGCAGCCCAAAACGCAGATTCTTCTGAGATATTATCATTCCTATTTTTTATTGAGCTAAATGAATAATATGCTTTGTCAAATTTCTTTTGTTGAAAATAGCTCCAGGCTAGACCAAGCTTTGCATCACGTACCAAAGGGGTTGAGGAATAAGTATTTATAATTTGTATATAATATTTTTCAGCATCAACAAAATTGTTTGCCTTGTAATTAGCATTAGCAAGTAAATATAAACTCTGTGCCTTTTCTTTTTCATTTAAGTTTTTTATGAGAGGATTATTTAATTCAAGTATTGAAGATTGATAATCTTTTAAATAGAAATATGAAATGCCTATACGCTTTTGAGCAAATGAAGCAAGGGGACTATTCTTATAATAAGTAAGTAACTGATCATAATATTTTACAGCATTTTTATAATCTGCTTGTTTTTCATAAACATTTGCAAGAGAGTAAATAGCATAATCAATATAATTATTTGATTTTACATCAATCGCTTGTTTTAATATGCGCTCAGCATCTTCAAATTTATTATCTATTGCATAAATTTCCCCCACCCAATAAAGGGCAGAACCGTAATTATTATGGTTGTTAAATTCTTCAGAAAATTTTAAAA
>JADFGB010000351.1 GCA_022567875.1 Bacteroidota bacterium
GATATGATTGGATTTGGTGTATGGATGATGATGCGGAACCTGATATTAGTACACTTGAAGGTATAATTAGATATGCTAAGGATGATATTTCTGCGGTTTGTCCAGATGTATATGATACTGAAACTGATAGACTTATTTTCCATCGAGGAAACATTGATTTGCAAGAAGTAAAATCATTTGTTCTACAGACCCCCATTGAAAATTACAAGTTAAACGAAGAAGTCATAAAAATTGATTTTGCTTCTTTCATTGGAATATTAATTAATAGAAAAGCAGTTAAAAAGATAGGTCTTCCAAATAAATATTTTTTTATTCATCATGATGATGTAGAGTATTCTTTAAGATTAAAAGAATTTGGGAATATCTTACTTGTTCCTAAACAAATAATAATTCATAAAGAGGTTAATAGTAAACATTTGGTTAAAAGGGAATTTCTTTGGAAAACATCTTATCGATTTAAATATGAAAATTATTGGATGAACTATTTTACTTTTCGAAATTATTTTTGGTTATTGAATAGGTATCTAAAACCAAAGAGACTTATTTTATGTTCAATAATTGCTGATTTGCAGAGAGAAAGCAGAAGAATACTATTATATGATGATTGTAAAATAAAAAGATTAAGTTTATTACTGAAAGCTTTTCTTGATGCAATGAATAATAAATTGGATATTAATTTAATTGAAATAAAACAACATTTGTATGGAAAGTACCGAAAAGAAAAATAATTTTTTCGATTCACTTGTCTCTGTAGTTATGCCCGTGCATAATGGAGAAAAATTTTTACGGGAAGCAATAGAAAGTGTGCTCAATCAAACCTATAAAAATTTTGAATTTTTAATTATTGAAAATTGTTCAACTGATTCATCTGTCGAAATAATAAAATCTTACAATGACTCGAGAATTAGTCTGATTATTGAAGAGGATTGCGGACAAGTGCGAGCATATAACAGAGGTTTTAAAGAAGCAAAAGGGGAATACATCTTTATTCATGATCAGGACGATATTTCACATTTTGAAAGATTTGAGAAACAAATAGAGTATATTACAAAAAACAAAGTTGATATCTGTGGGTCATTTGTTTCAATAATTAATATTAATGGTTGTATTATTGATTTACAAAGTAAAAGTGAAAAAGATGAAGAAATAAAAAAAGAATTTTTCTATAAAGCTTCTGCTATGCATAATTCTACAGTCCTAATTAAACGTGATACATTAATAAAATTAAAATTTTGGGATAGTAATTATTTTCCAATTGCCGACAGCGAGTTTTATTATAGGGCGTTACTAACTAATGTCAAATTTGGTAATGTACCGGAATATCTGTATTACTACAGAATTCATAAATCACAAATTACAGCAAATCCAACTAAACGTGGAAAAACTTTACTTGTAAATCTTCAGTTAAATTATCTTTTACAAAATAGAAATATGATAATTTTAAAAGATTATTATTTTTTTAAAAGTTTGATATTCTATTATACGGATTATTTGGTTTGTTCATTATTTTATAATATTATTTCGATACTAAGTGGTAAATTTGATAAAAATAATATACGATATTTTACTATTTTAATTTTATTTGGATTCCCACTCAAAATTTTTAGGAAATACAATTTATTGTACTCAAGTATTTTTCTTAAGACAAAAACCTATTTAGATAAAATATTTGAATTAGTTTATTAATTTGAAATCCTTTTAAGATATAGAATGTCATTATTTATTATGGAAAATTTTTGTTGACTAAAAAAACCTAATTTTACTAACAATGGTTTAAGCTAAATGCAATACCAAAAATACTTTTGAAAAATTGTGAAAACGGGTTTTATATACATAAAGTCATTAATCGATTTATTTATATTAGTAATTCTACGTTTATTACTCAAACCATTTTTTGCTAAATCAAATAACATTCTATTTATTAATACTGGTCAAATCGGTGATTTAATAGTTTCCTCTATAATTTTAGAAAATGATATAGTTTTTGAGGGAAAAGGGGAAATTGTTTTTGTTGTAAAAGATCAATATTTACAATTATTTAAAAACTACAATGGAAAAGTGAAGATATTAGGATATAATTATATCAAATATAAATATTCTTTATTATATAAATATAAATTTTTAATGAATTTGAGGCATATTGGATTTAAAAAATGTTATAATTTAACAACAGCAAGAGGAATTTTGAATGATCAAATGGCTCTTTTATCGGGAGCAGAAGAAATTTATTGTCTAAATTCAAATTGGAAATACTTGACAAACTTCTTTGGTAAAAAATTAGATAAGAAGTACACAAAAATAATTACTAAAAATTATTTTAATGAATATGATAAAAATATTGAAGTAATTAAATCCTTTAATAAAAAATATGTACCTGTATTTAATGATAATAAAGTGTTCTCTTTAAATGTAAATAGCAA
>JADFGB010000352.1 GCA_022567875.1 Bacteroidota bacterium
TGAGTTATTTTTAAATAAACAAAATATTTATATACAAAATAATCAATATTTTTTTTACTTAATTTAGAAAAAATTTTTTGCTGTTTTTTAAATGCAAATGGATAGTTTAAATATTCTTATTTTATCGTTCTGAGTCCGGCAACTGTAAGATGAAGAATCTTTTAATATTTTGCGATATAAAGATTTATTAATTAATGCAGAAAACAAAACACAAAATATACTTTAGATTTTACGAAGAATTAAACGATTTCCTCCCCGAAGAAAAATGTAAAGTACTTTTTGAACATATATATATCGATCGTGCTTCAGTGAAAGATATTATTGAATCATTGGGTGTACCGCACACAGAAGTTGATTTGATCCTCGTTAACGGTAAATCTATTGGGTTTGATTATTTGATAAGTGATGGTGATGATATTTCTGTTTACCCGGTTTTTGAATCGCTTGATATTACAGATGTACAATATCTTCGTCCAAAACCATTACGCAATCCAAAGTTTATTGCAGATGTTCATCTTGGAAAATTAGCACGCTATTTAAGAATGGTGGGTTTTGATGTGCTTTATAAGAACAATTTTGATGACGATGAAATTGTAAATCTTTCATTAACAGAAAAGCGTGCAATTCTAACAAAGGATAGAGGAATTCTCAAGCGCAGTAAAGTTACTCACGGCTACTGGATAAGAAACACAAAAATCCAAGAACAGGTAGTTGAGGTAATTAAGCGTTTTGATCTAAAAAATATTATTAAAGAATTTTCTCGGTGCATTGACTGCAACTCTCTTCTCATCAAAATAAATAAAAATAAAATATTAAATGAACTGCCTCCAAAAGTCGCAAGTTCTCAAGAGAAATTTTATAGATGTCCTGTATGTAAAAAAAATTACTGGAAAGGAACGCATCATCAAAAAATGTTATCGTTTATTAAAAGTGTAAAAGATCTCTAATTTTAGTTAACTTATTTTTAAAAGGTCACTTAAAAATAATTATAAAAATTTCTATAATTTATAGATAAGAAACAAAGGAAATTTATTTGAGTGAATTTAACTCTCTTTTCATTTTATTCGGCGTGGGATTAATTGCCGGATTTATTAATGTTAACGCCGGAGGTGGTTCTTCGCTAACACTCCCTGCATTAATTTTTCTCGGTCTGGATTCCGCACTTGCAAACGGAACTAACAGGGTTGCACTACTTATTCAAAATATCTCTGCTGTACAATCTTTTAAAAAGGAAGATGGGTCTTACAAGGACCCCAAAGGCTATGTGTTTTACTTCGCTGGTAATGTTTATCGATATGTTGAGCAAAGTGACTTTTTCTTTTTTAGTGAATTGTTAAATAGTGAATTATATAAAGAATTACTAAATAAAAAAATGATTGTCAATACGAAGGTTATTGATCTTGATAAAAACCTTCAGTTGCGTGAACGTTTTCCTGACTCGGTAAATAAGGTTTTTCAACATGAGAAAATAGAATTTATAAGCTATCCTTATGAATGGTCTATTTCTATGTGTGCAGATACCGCCCTGCTAACCTTGAAAATCCAAGCAATACTGCTCAATAATGAATTGTCATTAAAGGATGCAACACCCTATAACATTCAATTTATAAATAGCAATCCAATTTTTATAGATATTTGTTCTATTGAAAAAGTTGAGCAAACTGGTGTGTGGAAAGCATATAATCAATTTTGCCAGTTCTGGCTTTATCCAATGTTACTCTATCGAAGTGGTTTCCGTGATTTCCAATTAATCTATCTCAAATATCTAGATGGCCTCCCTCTTGAAAAGGCAGCTTCAATTTTAGGGATCTGGTGGCCTTTATTACGCTTTGGGCTACTCTTGGATTATTTTTTCCCTGTTATGATGTCCAAATCTGAATCTTTACAGAAGAAGAGCAGTGAGGTACAATTAAAGAATCGAAAAGATAGCAAAAGAATAATTGCAATGAATGTAAACAGGCTAAAAAGGATAATAACTAGGTTAGGAAAAAATCAATATCAAGGGCATTGGATTGATTATTCAGACGCCAGTTCATATACTAAGAAAAGTGAACAAAGGAAGGTAGATTTTGTTTGCCAATGCCTAGCAAGAGAAAAATCATCGTCGAAGACGTTACTGGATATGGGCAGTAACATCGGTAAGTACTCATTCTTAGCAGAAAGTTGTGGATTTCAAGTGGTAGCGATAGATAGTGAGATGGATTGTATTGACCAACTTTATATTCACGCCCGGGATAATCAGCTGTCAATATTACCACTTTGTGTTGATCTTTTCAATCCATCGCCCGCTCTAGGCTGGAGAAATACAGAGCGTCAAAGTTTTTTGAATCGGATGAAGTCAAAGTTTGACTTTGTTCTGAGTTTGGAGTTTGTTCATCATCTTCTCGTGACTGGGAGAGTGCCACTGACTTCTATCGTAG
>JADFGB010000353.1 GCA_022567875.1 Bacteroidota bacterium
CTGAAAAATTTCAGATCGTTTTTGCTGAGCCTTATGATGAAGAGTTTATTAATATGGTCATTTTTGATTTATATAACTATAAAATTATTTCAAAAGAAGATTTAAAAGAATTTAAAGAAAGGTTTGAAGTAAGAGAAAAACAACTTAAAAGCAAAGCAGAGGATCTATATTTATATTGTCAATCTAAAGGAAAAATATATAAATGTGAGGAATGTAGTTAATTTATGGATTTATGGGAATGTGGGAAAGGAAAGGATTATAGATCAAAAAAATGTAAATTTTGTGCTAAAAGAATTGGATATACAAAAGAAGAAGATAGAATAATTATCAATTTATTTCCTACTAAGAGCTCTTATGAAATCTCTAAATTAATTAAAAGAAGTCATAGTAGTATAAGACATAGAGCAGTAAGTTTAGGATTAACAAATAATAAAGAATTTAATTCATATAAATATAGTAAATATTCTGGAATGAAAGGTGTTAAAGGAAAAGATCATCCTGCATGGAAAAAAGGAAGAATATCTCAGCATGGATATGTATTGATTCACTCTCCGAAACATCCGTTCAGAGACAGAGGAGGTTATGTTGCAGAACATAGGTTAATTGTGGAAGATAAAATCAGGAGACATTTAAAATCAAAAGAAGTAGTTCACCATATTAATGAGAAGAGAGATGATAACAGAATTGAGAATTTAATGTTATTTTCTTCTAATGGAGAACATATAAGTTTCCATAGAAAAATTCAACAGTTTGGAATGACTAATCCAATTAGAAGACAAATAAAAGAAAGGAGAAATATAAATTTAAATTGCTTTATCATTTTTTTAGAATCTATTATGCTATAAGAGCAAAATCAGATTTTACATTGTAAAAGTCAACAAAATCACCAAAAAGAGTTCCTGATGTAGCCCTGTTAATTTTTACTTTAACATAACTGCCTGTTTCAATTTTTTTGTCTGCAGGAATAATAACCACTTTATTTCCGTCAGTTCTGCCTGCTAAATAATCATTTGACTTTTTACTGAAACCTTCAATTAAAATGATTTCATCCGTTCCAATTTGTTCCTGGTTTTTTTCGAATGATATTTGCTGTTGAATATCTATTATTTCCTGAAGTCTTTTAACTTTAATTTTTTCACTAACATCATCCTTTATTTTATAAGCTTTTGTGCCTTCCCTTGGAGAATATTTAAACATATAAGCCCCGTCATATCTCACTTCTCTCAAAATATCCAATGTCATTAAATGGTCTTCGTAAGTTTCTGTTGGAAAGCCTGATATAATATCAGTGGAGAAAGAAACCTTGGGAATTATCTCTCTTGCTTTTTCAATCAAGCTTAAGTAATGCTCAATAGTATATGTTCTGTTCATTGCCTTTAAAATTCTGTTCGATCCGGATTGAACGGGAAGATGGATATAATTACAAATATTATTATGATCTGAAATTGTTTGTAATAATTTTTCTGAAAGATCCTGTGGGTGAGAAGTAGTGAATCTTATTCTTACTAAAGGATCAACTCCAGCACAAGCGGCAAGCAAATCTGCAAAATCATTCTCGATATCAGAATATGAATTTACATTTTGTCCAAGTAATGTAACCTCTCTGAATCCTCTTGAAGATAGATTTTCGATTTCTTTAATAATTGATTTAAGTGAACGGCTTCTCTCACGACCCCTTGTAAAAGGAACAACACAAAATGTGCAAAATTTATCACAGCCTCTCATAACGGAAATCCAGGCTTGAAGTCCGTCTTCCCTATAAGGAATTAGATCGTCGTATGTTTCTGTTTTTGATAACTGAACGCCAATGCCTTTACCTCCATTAATTGCAACATCTATCAGCTCAGGCAAGCGTCTGTATTCATCGGGACCAACTATTAGGTCTACTATCTTTTTTTCTTTTATTAAATCTTTACGAAGTCTTTCCGCCATACAACCTAAAATACCAACCACTAAATTTGAGTTTGAATTTTTTACGTTTTTAAAATTACCGAGACGACCATAAATTCTTTCTTCAGCTTTTTCTCTTATGCTGCAAGTGTTAAGCAAAACTATGTCTGCATCATCGGTTTTTTCTGTCAGTTCATAACCGTGATTGATTAAAATACCCTGTACCAATTCAGTGTCTGCCAAGTTCATTTGACAGCCGTATGTTTCTATATAAACTTTATTGTTTCTCATATATCTAAATAAAATTAGTAGGCAAATATAATGGTTAAATTATTTTAGTTCAATGTATTAGTTGCTAAACCTGACAAAGTTAAGTGTGAAAAGAAAGACGTAAGACAATTTAATTAATCTTTACCGCAACAATATCATCTTTTTTGTCTCAACAAAATTAGCAGTACCACTTATGGCGGATCCCGATCCGGCTATGACGGATAACCTGTAAAAATATACTCCGCTTGAAGCA
>JADFGB010000354.1 GCA_022567875.1 Bacteroidota bacterium
AGGAAAGTCTATTGGTCTAATTATGTTATCAAAAAGAAATGTAATATCTACATTAGGTGCGGTTGTGTTAGCAACATATTCAATGCCTTTTGCATATAGCTCTACAATTTCTCTTTCTCTTTGCTGTAATTTTGAGACTAAATTTTGAGTGTAATACAATGTGCCGCTTGCAATAATTATTGCCACAAGAATAAGCGAGGTTTTAAGTCTGAGCGATGTTAATTTATCGGTCATAAATATTTTTTATACTTGTTTTATTTATAATCATCTGTAAAGAATGTTTCTTTCCTTTTTGGTCCAACTGATATTATACCGAATTTAGTTTCAGATTTTTCAGAAATAAAATTCAGATAATTTTTAGTTGCTTCAGGTAATTCTTCATAAGATCTGCAATCAGAAATGTCTTCTTTCCATCCTTCAATGGTTTCATAAATAGGTTTTATCTTATCTAATTTTTCAATGTTGGTCGGAAAAGTGCTTAATAATTTACCTTCAAATTCATAGCCAACACATACATTTATTTTATCGAATGAACTTAATACATCTAATTTGGTTAAAGCAGCATAAGTAGTATCATTTATCATTGATGAATATTTTACTAAACAAGCATCAAACCAACCGCATCTTCTTGGTCTGCCGGTTGTGGCTCCGAATTCAGCACCAACTTTTCGTAATTTTTCTCCGTCAGCGTCTAACAATTCAGTGGGAAAAGGTCCTTCCCCAACCCTGGTTGTGTATGCTTTTACAATACCAATTACAGTATCTATTCTTGTTGGTGAAACACCTGTGCCTGTACAAGCTCCTCCGGAAGTAGGGTTTGATGATGTAACAAAAGGGTAGGTGCCATGGTCAACATCAAGCAGTGCGCCTTGTGCACCTTCAAGCAAAACTGATTTACCGTCACTGATTGCCTTATTTAAAAACATTGGTACATCTTTTATATATTTGTCAATTATCTCATCAAACTCCATATATTGTTTAACTATCTCATCAACATCCAATTCCTCTCTTTCATATACTTTTTTGATAATTATGTTTTTCTCTTTTAGGTTTCTTCTAATTTTTTCTTCTAAAATTTTCTTATCTAAAAGGTCAACAATTCTTATACCTTTACGTGCATATTTATCAATATAACAAGGACCGATACCCCTTCCGGTTGTTCCAATTTTTGTTGTACTTTCTTCACTTATATTATCTAATAATTTATGATATGGCATTATTAAATGTGCATTATGGCTTATCAATAATCTGCCTTCAACATTAATGTTGTTCTTTTCAAGAAATCTAATTTCTTTTAATAATGCTTCCGGGTCAATTACTACACCGTTACCAATAACACAAGTAACATCTTCTCTAAGAATTCCCGATGGTATTAAATGTAGTATATATTCATCATCACCAATTATAACAGTGTGTCCTGCATTTGCACCGCCTTGATAACGGGCAACTATATCAAAATTTTCACTTAATATATCTACAATTTTACCTTTACCTTCATCTCCCCATTGAGAGCCAACCAACACAGATACTCCCATTTATTTAATACTCCTTTTGTTTACTTTTTGGACAAAATAAAACTCCGAATGAACTGATCCGGAGTTTAAGTAATTGAATAATTTTATAAATAATTAATTTTTATAGCTGTCAACAGCTTCTTCAACTGTTTTAAATGTATCAAAAATAGTAATCAATTTTGTTATAATTAAAAGACTTTCAATTTTATCTGTTGCACAGGCTAACTTTAAGTTTCCGTCGCCTTTTTTCATAGTTGTTAAACCACCTATTAACATTCCAAGACCGGAACTGTTCATAAATTTTACACCTTTTAAATCAACTACAATGTTTTTTTTATCAGAATCTAAATATTTGTGTAACAATTCATTAAAGGATTTAGTATCATCACCACCCATAACATTTCCTTTTAATGTAACTATAACTGCATTGTAACTTTCGCTTGTTTTAATTTTCATAAAATTTCCTCAATTTTCCTTTTAAGTTAATTAGCCAAATTTATTTATGCAAGTTTTAAATAACAATAATACCGTAACATATTTTTTATTTCGGAACAATGTAACTATTAGTTCGTCTAAATAAGCAGATATCTAAAAAAAGGAGATCGGTGCCGGATCCACAAATATTAAAATTGGATGATGATTTTACTTTGGTTAAAAGATTCATTGATGGGGAAGAGTCTGCATTTAATCAATTAGTAGTACGTCACAAAGAAAGGGTTAGAAGCATTATTTATATAACTGTAAATCACACAGATTATATAGACGATATTGCACAGGATGTATTTGTAAAAGTTTATAGTAACGGGGGAATCAATATTTCCCCCGTTTTTTTTAATATGCTTATACAAAAACAAATGTGGAAAGTTAAATGTGAAAAAAATTGCCCTGGATAAACA
>JADFGB010000355.1 GCA_022567875.1 Bacteroidota bacterium
TCTTACAGGGCAAGGCAGGTTAGCTGATATAAATAAAATAATAGATTCAGCAGCGTTAGTCTTAAAAGGATTTAATCGTGATTTAGAAAATAAAAATATTTTAATTACAGCTGGGCCAACTTATGAAGACATTGATCCGGTAAGGTTTATTGGTAACCGCTCATCAGGAAAAATGGGTTATTGGCTTGCAAAGGCTGCGTATTTAAGAGGAGCAAATGTTACTCTAATTTCAGGTCCAACTTCAGAAACAATTTATCCTGAGATTAAATTACTTACTATAAGATCAGCCTCTGAATTGGAAAAAGTAGTAAAACAGAATTTAAAAAACAATGATGTCCTTATAATGTCAGCTGCTGTAGCAGATTATAGTCCGGCTAAAAAAGCAAATAATAAAATTAAAAAAGAAAATAAATTACAACCAATTCAGTTACGAGTGAATAATGATATTCTTGCTTCCCTTGATAAAAATGGAAAATTTATTGTAGGTTTTGCACTTGAAACAGAGAACGGACTTATAAATGCTAAGAAAAAATTAACAAATAAAAATTTAGATATGATTGTTTTAAATGTACTTAAAGTTAATAAAAGCGGTTTTGATTCAGATACAAACAAAGTAATAATACTGAACAAATCAGGTGATAAAAAAGATTTCCCATTACAGTCAAAATTTTTGGTAGCAAATAATATACTTACCGAAATAATAAAAAATAATCCGTTAGCTAATGGATAAAAATTTGTCCGATTCAGTTAAACATAAAATTATACAATCTTTAATTGACCAAAAAGATATTTTTGGAGATGAGTTATTGGAAAAGGTTAATATTAAATTGGAAAAAAAAATGATTGTCGATAACTCAGTAAATGATACTGAAAATTCAGATAATAATGATTGGATAAATTCTAAAACTCTTGAACAATTAGATTCATTAATAAATACCTGCAGTAAATGTACGCTTGCTAAAAACAGGACAAATTTTGTTTTCGGTTCAGGGAATCCTAATGCTGATGTAATGATAATAGGAGAAGGACCCGGCGCCGAAGAAGATAAGCAGGGTCTTCCGTTTGTCGGGCGTGCAGGTAAATTATTAACGGATATCTTAAAAGCCATAAATTTTACTCGCGATGAAGTTTTCATAGCAAATGTAGTAAAGTGCAGACCACCTGCAAACAGGACACCGCTACCGATTGAAATGGAAATGTGTATTCCTTACTTGAAAAAACAGATTGAACTGATCAGGCCTAAATTAATATTATGCCTGGGGCGAACCGCTGCACAAGGTATATTGAAAATGAACGATACTCTTGGTAACATGCGGGGTAAGTTTTTTGATTTTGAAAACGCAAAGGTTATGGTAACATACCATCCTGCTGCATTGTTAAGAAACCCTCACTGGAAACGTGCTACTTGGGAAGATGTTCAAAAATTTAGAGCTCTTTATGATAAGCTTTTAGAAAAATAACAAATGGCAAAAACTAATAAACAAAATATTATATTAGAAAATTTAGCTCCTGCAGATGTAAAACCCCCTTATGCACCTGAGGTTGAAGCTTCGGTTCTTGGTGCAATGCTGATTGAAAAAGAAGCTGTACCAAAAGGAATTGAACTTCTTTCACCGACAAGTTTTTATTTAAAAGAGCATAAACTTATTTTTGAAGCAATGGTTTCCCTATTCGAAGCAGGAGAACCTATTGACACAGTTACTCTTTATGAAGAATTAAAAAAACGCAAACAGACAGAAGATGTGGGGGGCGCGGTTTATTTAAGTAAACTTTCCCAAAACATTTCCTCTGCGGCTAATATTGAATATCACGCAAAAATAATTGTTGAAAAAGAAATTTTACGCGGACTGATATCAAGTTCACATAAAATTGCACAATCCGCTTACGAAGGTGTTGATGATGCCTTTGATATTTTGGATGAAGCTGAACGCAAGATTTTTGAAATAACGGAGAGTCATCTAAAAAGATCGTTTATAGGAATGAAGCATGCGGTAAAAAATGCTTTGGAATACATTGAAGCAATTCACTCAAAAGAAAATAAAGATTTTTCTGTACCAACAGGTTTTTATGAATTGGATGATCTGCTCGGTGGTTTTCAAAAGTCCGATTTAATTATATTAGCTGCAAGACCATCTATGGGAAAAACCGCTTTTGCTCTTTCAGTTGCCAGAAATGCTGCAGTTGATTTTAATGTTCCTGTTGGTATTTTCAGTTTGGAAATGTCAACAATGCAATTAATAATAAGACTTCTTAGTGCTGAAGGAAAAATAAACGCCCATTTATTAAGAACAGGTAAACTACCTTTAAACCAAGGTGTTAACCTTAGTAAAAACGCTCATAAAATTACCGAAGCACCACTATATGTTGATGATACGCCTGCCCAAACAGTGCT
>JADFGB010000356.1 GCA_022567875.1 Bacteroidota bacterium
ATTCCTAATCCTCCGTCCAATGCTTCAAGTTTTCTTAAGGGATAAGGCTTTATTATATCAAAAGCTCGCCAAACAAAAAAAGCCATAACCGAAATCAGCAATGTTTTGGGAAGGAACAGCAGTGTAATCCACATACCGATAACTTCATCAATAGTACATTGCCCTGGATCTTTTCCATAAGCCTTCTCAAATTTTGAACCTAAAAATATCCCATAGAAAGTAAAAATAATAATTGCGGGAATCAATATTTGAGGTTTTTCAAATCCCGGAATAAAGTAAATTAAAAGACCTATCAAGCTTCCGAAAGTACCGGGGGCTAAAGGAATAAATCCCGTAAATAATCCTGACCCAATTGCTTTTTCAATTAAATTAATTTTGGTCAATGAATAATCTCTTAATTAAATTTCTATTATTTAATATATATGTTAATCCTGAATGGAAAGTAATTATTGTTAAAATTAACATAGTTATATAAATAAAGGTAGTATCTAAAAGCGTGTTAAAAATATGTTCATTTCCGGTATAAATTTGTGGTATTTTTTCACCTGTATGAATTATCAGTAAATAATACAAAAATGTCATCTGTAAAAAAGTTTTCCATTTTGCATAAAAACTTGTCGGGAATGATTTCTCTTTATAATCGGCATAAGCCCTTAGAATTGTAATTATAAAATCTCTGACTATAATAACAATTACCATCCAAAGAGGAATAATATCAATAATATAAAACCCGATAAATGCAGTAGAGGTTAAAATTTTATCCGCAAGCGGATCCCAGAATTTGCCCCAATTTGTTATATAATTAAATTTTCTTGCGAGCCATCCGTCATACCAATCAGTTAATGCTGCAATTATAAAAACTGCTAGTGCAATTTGATTATAAACCGGGTTACTTGATAAAAAGAAGAATAAAAAAACCGGGGTTAAAATAATTCTTAATATTGTTAATTGATTGGGAAGTATCATTTTGTAAAATAATTTTAGAGATCAGATAATTTTCTTAAAAAGGAGTATTCATAAATACCTGTTGAATGACCGTCCTTCCAGGTTATTTTGATTGCATAACTGCCGACTTGTTCAATATCTTTAATCAATATTTGGTTCTGATTATAAATCCTTATAAAATCTTTGCTTTGTTTTTCTCTCTCAGTAACACATGTTGCACATGGACAAACTTTTCTTAAATCTTTAAATGATACCTTTGTTTTTTTATTATCATCCCAATCAATTATTAATTTTTCATCTTCAGTCGTTATTTTTTTAGGATTCACTAATTTAATTCCTCCCCCGTTAATTTTTTAAGAACATCCAGATATTTTTTGCTTGTATTATAAATAATATCATCAGGCAACACAGGCGGAGGCGGCTGCTTATTAAAATTTATTGAAAGCAAATAATCCCTTACAAATTGCTTATCATAGCTTTGCTGTGTACCCCCCGGTTTATATTCATCCTTCGGCCAAAATCTTGATGAATCCGGTGTTAATGCTTCATCAATTAGGATCAGTTTACTTTCAACAAGTCCGAATTCAAATTTTGTGTCTGCAATAATAATCCCTTTGGTAAGTGCAAATTCTGAAGCATTTTTATAAAGTGTAATTGATTTTTCTTTAAGTTGTTCAATAATTTCTTTTGGAACAATCTTTTCGGCATCTTTTGAAGAAATATTTTCATCGTGTTCACCTATTTCAGCTTTGGTTGATGGTGTGAAAATCGGATCGGACAGCTTGTCCGATTCAACTAATCCTTCCGGCAATTTAATTCCGGATATTTCTCCCGTTGCTTGATAATCTAACCAACCTGATCCCGAAATATAACCCCTTACTATACATTCTAAAGGCACAACTTCTGCTTTTTTAACAAGCATTGTTCTTCCTTCCAAATCATTTTTATATTCCAGGCATTCTGAAGGGAAATCTTCTACATTTGTAGAAATCAAATGGTTTTCAATTACATCTTTATTAAAGTCGAACCAAAATTCGGAAATCTTTGTGAGCACTTTCCCTTTATAAGGAATTCCTTGATCCATTATTACGTCAAAAGCAGAAAGGCGGTCGGTTGATACTATTAAGAAATACTCACCTACATCATAAATATCTCTTACCTTACCTTGTTTTACTAAATTTAAATTTGGAAAATTTGTTTGAAGGATGATTTTTTCGTTCATATTAATTTATATTTTTTTTAAACAAATATAGCAATGGTAATTATGATATGCCAAAATGATGAAGAAATAAATTCTTAAAGTGAAGAAGAGCAATAAGTAAAAAATAGAAAAATAATAATTGAAATATGTGAAACAAAGTTTAGTTTAAAACAAAAAAGCCACCCTCGATAGACGTGGCTTGAGAATGTCCGTCTCCACCCGATATTAAATCGGGTTTCGCCA
>JADFGB010000357.1 GCA_022567875.1 Bacteroidota bacterium
ATAAAAGAAAATGATTTGTTTTTATTTTTTTTCGATTTATAAAAGACGCCTAAGACAAAATCAAGATGTTTCATTATATGCTTTTCCGAAATATGTAATTCAAATTCATGATCTCCACATATTTCCAGGTTTTCATCAAACCAGATATTATTATCAAAATGCAAAGAACTCCGCCACATTGGCTGAGATAAAACCAAACACCTTCCAAATTGAAGTAATCGATCAAATTCAGGCATAAAAATTACCTTACCATTTTCAATTTCTGCAAATTTTTGATTGGGTATTGAGGATATATACTGATCTGCATAAACCAACGCAACATCAGTATGTTCAAGTAAGTAATTACTAAGTACCTCATACGCGTTGTGTTTTAAGCTATCATCAGTATTTGCATTCGTAATAAATGTTCCACTAGATATTTTAATTCCTCTATTCCAAGCCTTATAGATTGTCTCTCTTTCTTCTGTTTTAATATATTTTATATTATGATATTCATCTAAATATTCTCTTATTATTTTATCTTCATTTTGTAGTGAACCACTATTTACAATAATGATTTCTAATTTGTCAATAATAGTCTGAGCTAATAAATCTTCTATTTTCCCCCGTATGAATTTCTCGGAGTTATATGTTGATATGATTGCTGAAACTAGTATTTTTTTATTGTTCACTTAAATCCAGTTAATTATTTAACAGCTTCTAAGTTTAGACTTATTGGATATTCTTTTTTATTTATTTCTAATAAGATTGAGGCCCAATCGGTAAAATCATGATACTTCACACCTTCTAAATCCCAATCATAAATATCTTTAAAACCAATTTCTAACAATAACGTTGTTAAATAATTTTCATTAAAAACTGTAATTATTCTTTTTATTCTTTGCATATGTTTTAATTGGATTTTTTGATGAATAGTTTATTAAGAGTTAATGAGTAAAATAATTTTGAGTATAATAATAAATCTTTTCTGAATACTATTAAACAAATAAAGCTATTAAATAATAGTATTAATACCAGAGGTATTAAAGCGTTGTATAATAGTACAATAGTAATAAACAAAGTAATAATTAATATTACCAATTTTGTTATTCCAACAGAAAATAACAATCTAGGCGGAGATACTTTCCACTCTTTTTTTAAATATATAATCATCATAATATTAGCAATTAAGACAGAAAAGAAATAGCCTAACAGACCTAATGAATTTCCAAATATATTAAACCCAATAATCAAACCAACTATAACAAAGATTAAGTTTATAAATTGGAGACTTGCTAAAAAGGATACTTTACCAACGCCAATTAAAAAATTATATATGCTATAACCAAAATTATTTATTGATTCCGGTAAAGCAAGAATTATGAATATTAATATTGCCTCATCTATTCCAAAAAAGAATTTTATAAAAAATACTATCGGTAGTGCAAATACTCCAAAAGCAATACCGGAATATGCAATCCCAATTTTACAATATTTCATCACATCTGTATTTATAAAAAGATTAATTTCATTATAATTTTGAAGAACACTAGCCTTAGGCAAAATAATTTTGAATGCATTGAAAAAGAGTCCCGAAATAGCAATAGCAAATCTTCTAGCTATTTCGTAAGCCGGGATAGAACTGATGTTATAAAATCTACCTAATGAATATTTAATAATTGGGTCTATTAAAGCACCAAATATCGACATCATTTGAATAGAAAAACTAAAGCCAAAAATTTCTTTCACTTGCTTAATACTAAAATATTTAAATGAAAGTTTATATGTATCAAGATGTTTTTTGAAGTATAAAATAAAGAGTATTAATAAAACAAGTGATGAGACAAAATATACAATAGCTAAATAAATAATGTTTAATTTTAATATTGTTACTTCAATTTCAATGCCGTCTATTACATTAACAAAGGAGGATAAAATAGAGCAATTAGAAATATATGAACGAGCATGCCGAGGCATTGTCTCGGATGCCGATGATATTATTTTACAGATATCAGTAGGAAATGGAGTAGATTCTAAATTAGAATATGCATGGGGTATATTAAAGGAGTACGATTGTATTGGTCCATTAATAGCCTATGAATTTGTTTGTGATTTAAGATATACAGACATTCTTCGCAATGCAACTGATACATGTACATGGTGTAACATAGGTCCGGGTGCAGAACGTGGACTATCTAGAATGGGGATGCCTGTTAATATTGCCTCTATTAGATCATTATATCATTTTTCGTTGGGGGATCTTTCCATAACAGAATCAGATGTTTATGATTTAGATACACTTGATACTACTCACTGGATTTATTCGCATAGTGAGAATAGTTCTAAAGATGGGAAAGTAATTAGGGATTACCCATACTGGGAATTAAGGGAGATTGAACATTGTTTAT
>JADFGB010000358.1 GCA_022567875.1 Bacteroidota bacterium
TGTCTTTTCCACCATGAAAGGTGAAATTCTCGATTCGTTACGGACGATCAAGCATCCCACCCGGAATGCGGATATCGTCGGTGCGGGAATTTTAACAGTGTCGGACGCGATCGATTGCAACGTTGATATTGATATTGAGGTCGAGAAAAATATTTTTCCATTGATAAAAGCCGATACACGATTGGAAGATGCTGCTATAAAATCATTAAGGCAATGGAGATTTGAACCATTAGTATCTGGACAAAGTGAAGTAGTTCAGACAGCAGTAATTAATTTTCCATATAGATTGAAATAAGATTAACAATTACAGAAATCTTCCAAAAGCATCTCTCATATGAAATAACTATAAGTATATTTCTATTATTTTTAATATCTTAGTTTTTTAATAAAATCATAACTTTACTTACGTGTCTGCCAATAAAAATTTAATATCAAAACGAAAAAAAGAACATATAGACCTTTGTCTTACAGATGAAGTATGTTTTAAGAATAAATCAAATGGTTTTGATAATTATGATTTTATTCACTGTGCTACAACAGAAGTAGACTTAAATGAAATAGATTTTAGAACAGAATTCCTAAAAAAAACTATTTCGTTTCCTTTTTTAATTTCTTGTATGACAGGAGGAACTGAAAAAGCGGAAAACATAAATTTAAGACTTGCTAAAGTTGCTGCAGAGTTAAATATTCCAATAGGAGTGGGCAGTCAACGGCGTTCACTTGATGACGATGAATTTGATAGATCGTATAAAATAATAAGAGAAAATGCAACAAAAGTTCCTATCTTGGGCAATATAGGTGCTGCACAAATTGTTCAGTTAAAAGATTATAGTAGTGTGCAGAGATTAGTTGATTTACTGGAAGCTGATGCAATGGTGATTCATTTAAATCCATTACAAGAATTGTTACAAGAGGAAGGAGAACCATATTTTAAGGGACTTTTATCCTCAATTTATAAACTTAAACAAAAATTAAAAGTACCTATCATTATAAAAGAAGTAGGATCAGGTATCTCATTAGATTCAGCTAAAAATTTATTAGATATTGGAGTCTACGGTATTGATGTAGCAGGAGCAGGGGGTACAAGTTGGGCTGGTGTTGAAATTTTAAGAAACAATAAGAAAAAAAATAACCAATTTTGGGATTGGGGTTTGCCGACTTCTTATTGCATCAAAAATATAAAATCATTAAAAGGGAATTATAATTTTACTCTAATTGGTTCCGGTGGAATAAATAATGCTTTTGATAATGCTAAAGCATTTGCTCTCGGAGCTGACTTAACAGCATCCGCAAGAATTATTTTACAAACTTTAAACAATGCAGGGTCTGTTGGTGTTACTAAATTGATTACAGACTGGTTTGATACTTTAAAGAAAATAATGTTTTTAACAGATTCTAATAATTTAAAAGAACTTAGAGATAATAAAATTATAAAGAAGGAAGTTCTCTATTGAATTGTCAAAATTTAACACAGATAAATTCTCTTTATGAAAGAGAAAAAAAGAAAATAAATACACAACTAGAAAATCTTTTTAAAAAGAAACGACCTCAATCACTTTACTCGGCTGCATCGTATATATTAAAAAACGGTGGTAAAAGAATAAGACCTATGCTTGTTTTATTTTCTGCAAAAGCTGTTGGTGGGAGTTTTGAGAGGGTTAAACACGCAGCTATTGCAGTTGAACTGCTGCATAGTTTTTCATTAGTCCACGATGATATTATGGATAATGCTGATAAAAGAAGAAATTTGTTGACTCTGCACAAAAAATATGATTTGAGTACTGCTATTTTGGTGGGTGATAGTTTACTTTCTATCGCGTACCAGGAATTATTAAAAGATTTAAATAAAAAAGATAAATCCTCAATTGAGATTTTTACAAAAGCATTAATAGAAGTTTGTGAAGGACAGGCTTACGTTAAAGATTTTGAAGCAAATAAAACTATATTGGAGAATTATTACCAGCACCAGTTAGAATCGATAATAGAAATTGAAGCGAAGCTTTATTTTCAAAAGGATGCCAGTTTCAGGGGATTTCGACAAACTTAAAGAAAAAATGAAAATTATAGCTATTATCCCTGCTCGTGGTGGCTCCAAGGGCATACCACGTAAGAACATACGGCTGCTGGCTGGTAAGCCATTGATAGCCTACACGATTGAACATGCCCTGGAGGCACGACAGGTAGACCGTACAATAGTATCAACAGATGATACCGAGATAGCCGCGGTAGCACGCCAGTATGGAGCGGAGGTGTTGATGCGTCCCCCAGAGCTGGCGACGGATAGTGCTAGCTCCGAGTTAGCGCTGCTTCATGTTCTATCCTTACTGGAGAAGAAGGAAGGATATGTTCCATCGTTAGTT
>JADFGB010000359.1 GCA_022567875.1 Bacteroidota bacterium
AATTTTAATTGTTTTTCAACACCCCAGAAATCACAGTTAGCCAACTTAAATTCTTTCGGAGATTTTATATCACCAATTAAAATAAATTCAAAATCATGATTAGGAATATCAGCTGATATTTTATTCAGTACCGGATGTTTATCATTAGCGATTGAAGTTATTACAAGTGTTTTTTTTATCGACATTATTACAGTGTTAAATTTTTTAATTCTTTTTTAATTTCTTCAAATCCAATATTGGGATTATAATCAAAATCATTTACTGCATCGGAAATATCGCCGGCAATATCTTTGTGGAATTTTCCGGCTGCGTGAATAGTCGGATTCAACCTGCCAAACCAACCTATGATTGTATCAAAGATACTAAATAATTCACACATCCAATTGAAAATGTAAATAGGATTATAATTTACTCCCAAACCATCTGCAATATTTTTATATATTTCATCTACAGTATAATCAGATTTTTTACCGCCTATCCAGTACCATTTACCGAATGTTTCTTTTCTCTTTTCAGCTTTTATAAAAGCCTGAATAGTATTATCAATGTGAGAAATGCTTCTGTAATTTTTCCCATTACCAAAAACAATCTGTTTTTTCCAGTGAAACATTCTTAGAAAATTCTTATTCCTTTCCGGCATAAATGGTCCAAAGAACCAGAATCCCCTGAGCGAAGTTCCATCAATTAATCCTTCAGTAGTTTTATCAAGTATATATTTTTCAGCAAGATATTTTGATCTGCCGTAATTTTTATATGGATTGGGTTTTGTGAATCCGTTAAAAACTCTCTCCTCTTTTCCATAACCACAAACGCTGTCGGTACTCATAAAAAGTATTCTCCTCACACCAAGTTCTACGCAGGCATCTACTAAATTTTTTGTTCCCTTGTAATTTACTTCATAAAATGTTTTTATCTCTTTGGGATAAATCACACCAGCAAGATGATAAACTGATTTAACATTTTTCAAAGCGTTCTTTAAACTATTCTTATCGGTAACATCACCGTAAAATATTTCAAAAGATAATGGCAATGAAATTATTCCTTTAAATTTAGGTTGAATTAGCAGTCTTATTTTCCTGTTAACAGAATTGCTGCCCCATCTGTCGCCATTCATTAACACATCAATCATTCTATTGCCAAGCCAGCCGGGGAAACCGGTAATCAGAAGGATATCATCTTCTTCATAATTTGTTTTTGTTAAATTAAAATTTTCTTTTTGAACTAGGTTTTGTAGTCCAGCTAATCTTTTTCTTTCTTCGTCTATTCCTGTTTTAAGAGTAACAGAGATATCCGGAATTTTATATTTCAATTCTTTTATTGCTTTTTCGGAATTGTACCAGCTGTAATTATTTATTATAGATTTTACATATTTTGGATCGATAGGATTCTTTTTCCCCAATAAAATTTTTGCAACAACCGAACCCAAAAATATTATCCATTTTGGCATATAAATTATGGGTTCTTTGTTACCTGAAAGTTTAGCCAGTTTTTTATAAAATTCCTTAAAGGTAATGTTATCGCCTCCTACAATGTATTTTTCATTTGGTTTGCCAAGCAGCCAGGCATTAACATGTGCCTTTGCCACTTCTTGAACACAAGTAACCGAAATACCACCGCCAAAGTAAAATAGTTGTCCCTTCTGCAAATATTTAAAGATGATATTGTGAGGGGGCGTCATTTTAGGATTATTTGAGCCAACAACCCACGAAGGATAAATTCTTCTGATATCAACAGAATTTTCTTTGATCATTTCATCACAATAATTATCCGCTAAAAATTTACCTTTTACATAAGGACTTTCTAAATAACCTGTTTTATTATTTTCATTAATAAGTCTGCGAGGATCTGAAGAGCGACCCAAAACAACAACTGAGCTTGTATAAATTATACTTTTAACACCTGCTGAAATTGCAGTATCAATTACTTTTTTGGTGAGTTCAAAAGTGTTGTTTATAATACTTTCTTCGTCTGCTGTTTCGGTTGTATTAACTGAAGCGATGTGAAACAATACATCAGTATCTTCTAATTGATCATTATATGTTGATGGATTCAGTAAGTCAACTGTAAAAGTTTTAGCTCCCCTGTTCTTTAAATCAACTACATTTGAATTTTCTTTTCTAATTAATAATCTGACATCGTATCCTTCTTTTAGGAGAAATAAGGCTACATGATAACCTATGTGTCCCGAACCTCCTGTTAAAGCTATCTTCTTTCCCATCTAAGCTACAACTCTTTTGATCTGAAAGTAATTCGTAAAAAAAAATAATAAAGTAGTGTAAACCATGCATTGCTGATTGCTTTTCGTGATACATTTGGGGATGGGGATTGGTAGGGAATTGGTACTTCAAACATGCTG
>JADFGB010000360.1 GCA_022567875.1 Bacteroidota bacterium
TGTTTTTTTAGGAGAGTAGCTTGTAGTTTGACTCAGATATGCCAATCCCATTATTATACCAAGGGACAAAACAATTACAAATACGGATAAGAATATTTTTAAAGAACTTTCGAGTTGATATAATTTTATATTCATAATATGCTTTTAATTTCTTCGTAAAGTAATGTTAATTTTCTTATCCCTTTTGTTAATGATCTTACTGAAATTGTTGCACCGCTAATGCTGTAAATGTCTTCGCCTATTTTATAATTTGATTTTGAATTCCTGCCTTTAAATTGATCATTCCAATTTTTTGTTTTTACTCCACTACCATAAGGCTCTCTATATTTTATAACATTTGTTGATAAAATATTTCCTTTAATATCATATAATACCAAAAATGTAATCGGCATTGATTTGCCGTAAACGTTATCCAGAATACCTATACCTAAAATAGAATCTTTTTTAAATATTTTAAAAATATAAACAACTTCAGAATAAAAATGCTGCCTAACTTCTTTTGTTACTTTGCTTTTTATAATAGAAGGAATATTAAACTTTGATGATATAATCTCAACATCTTTTCCTAACTCAGCACGAATAATTTCATAAGTTTTCTCTTTTATACTCTGGGGATAAATTAATATCCCCAGAGAAAAATAAAGTACTATTGCAATATTTAACTTATTGATGTTCATAAATTTATTTTAGAACATGTAACCAACACCTAAATTAAATAAATTAGTTGTAACATCACCAAGTTCTCTTTCCTTTTGACCGTAATCTAACTTCAAGACTACAAAAGGAATTGGTTTGATTGAAACACCGATCATCCATTTTGAAAAGTGATATTGATTTTCGATAGTTCCGCCTGAAATTGTATTTGCAGCTGTGTTGTAATCGGTATATCTGAAAAATGGAATAATATCCGATTCTGTTTTGAAAACATTTTTAAGGTTATAACCAAGATCAAAATAATAACCCTTTGAATTTTCAATGTTTCCGTTTTCATAACTGATATTACCGTATTCAAATACTGCAATAAAATTGTTCGCGTCATATTTCCCGTGAAATTCAGTCAGAATTATTCTGTTTTGTGAGGTCTTTCCAATTGCTTCATTATATGTAAAAGAGCCGCCAATCAATAAACCATTAACGCCTAAATAATCGACATTTGCACTGTACAAAAATTTGCTCGCATTTGATTTAAAACCTTTTTGTCTTCCTTTTCTTATTCCGCTTGAAGCTGAAAATTTATCACTGTTCAGCCCTTCCATTACTGTTAATTTAATTGAGAAATCTTTAATATTTCCGTAAACTGCTGCTCCGTTACCGAACCAAGTTGTAGGTATTATAAATTTAGAGTAATCAGGTCTTTCAACGCCAAAGAAAAGAGGAGGTTCGTGATAGGGATTTATTAAACCAATTGATGGTAATATAACACCAGCCTGGAACCCAATATTTTCATTCGGTTGATAATTAATATAAGCCTGTTCAAGTTCTAATTCACCCTGCCCGCTTTCAACAAAATTGTGTTCTATTTCTATTTCTGATTTGAAAGACCATTTTTCCGACCAACTATGGCCAATAAATATAACAAACCTGTGAAAATCTAAAGTTTCTTTTCTAGTGCTTCCGTCAGGTTTTTCATTATTATAGTGCAGTTCACCGTAACCACCGATAGTTGTTTTGGGCACAAAAAAATCATCCTGCGCTGATAATAATTGATTAAAAACCAATACTGTTGTTAAAGTAAGTATAGTTAAAAAGGGTGTTCTCATTTTTTTTGTTTTCTCCTATTTTTATTTGAATAATGTATGTTTAGAAAATCTTATTACTATTAAGATTAAATCTAAATAAAAATAGCGAATTAGTCAAGATTTAGTATAAATTAATATTAAGGTAAGAAATTAGGTTTTTGCAGTATGTCTATTGAAAAGATTGAAACAGGGGTAGTAGATTTTATGGTAATAATACAAAGTTTGGACTGGTATAAATCTAAAATCGTAAATCATAATTCAAAAATCAGGCGTTTATAAGTAATACGCAGTATACCATAAATTAATTTCAATCTTAAAAAATCTATAATAACTATTGTTATTTCAATCCAACTGTTTCGGAACAGGTCCCATCGAGGTCAACAAAATTATCTTTTAATTCCAATGTATTAATACTAAAGCCGGTTACCTCGGCCAGACGATCATTAATCAGCTCCTCAGCCGCTTCTTCTATATCCTGCACATATTTACTAGGGATCAAAAAGCGTCCAATTTTAATTTATGAGATTTTTTTGGTTTTAAGATATCTTCAAAACTAGAATCTGGATTAGATTGGGCGGCTAAATGCACAATAACGTCAATTCCTTTAAAGGCTTG
>JADFGB010000361.1 GCA_022567875.1 Bacteroidota bacterium
TTATTCTTGGGTCCTACAAAACTAACTTTACCGGAAAAAATAGAAGGAACTTTTAATATAATATTTACGAATTCAGATCTCTGTTTTTTATGACTGAAAAATAAATATATAAAAGGATAAATGAAAAACAAAATTACAAGGCCTATTAGATAATCAAATAATGCTTTTATTAGTTTGTGAGGAAATTGATTTATATTATAGCTAAGTTCAATAACTGGAACATCATCCAACATATCTACAGAAGTTTTACCCACTATATAATCCAAATTTTTACTAACCAATTTAAATTCCACACCAAGGTTTTTACAATCTGAAACTATCTTCATTATTTGCGAATAGGATAAATCAGAAGTGGAAAATACAACTTCATTAATTTTCTCATCTTTAATTACTTTTGTTATGTTTTCAATACTACCTATAATATTATACTGATCAATACTTTCCCCGACTTTGCTAAAAGATTGACTAATCAATCCAACAACAGAATAAAGCCAGGCTGAATTACTTTCTAGTTTTTTAGCAATGTTAACTGAAAATTCGTCAACACCTACAATTAAAGTTTTTCTTTGTTTTATTTCATCGTTTAAAAATCCTGTTTTTGAAGATAACCTGAATATAAATCTCCATAAAATAATAAGAACAGAAAACATAGAATATGCTATAAGAACAACTGCCCTGCTGTATGCAAATTGTTTTAGAAAAAATGTTAATGAAGTTAATATTAAAAAACCTGCCAGTATACTACCGATATTTCTAAAGATTGAGAGCTTGTCTTTTTGATAAACCCCTGCAACCGATGAAACAAATAATTGAATAAACAAAGGTACGGTATAAATAAAAATTAAATTATTTGAAGGAAACCCGGACCATTCTTTATTTCCGATGTAAATTTTTTCTGCAGCATAAAGTGAAAGATCAAAAAAAAGGATATCTAAAAATATTGCCAAAATTATCAACTTATATTTACCAAGAAAAGATATAAACCCACGTGCTAATATAGCTGTGCGTAAAATAAACTTAACAACAAACGATGTTGAATAGTGTTTCTTTACAAATAAATGCATAGCATTATAAAATATTTTTGTCTCATCAATGGAACTTCTTTTTGTACTTTCACCTTTGTAGTGAATTATTTGGGTTGAAGCAACGTAAAATATTTTATAGCCTGCTTTCTGTATACTAAAACAATAGGCAAGATCTTCTCCGTACATAAAATACTCTTCATCAAGTCCGCCTAATTCTTCATAAACATTTCTTGTAAACATCATAAAAGAACCTGATACGGCATCTACTTCGCAAGATTTATTTTCATCAAGATAAGTAAGGTTATAACGGGCAAATATTTTTGAATTTGAAAACAGATTACTTAACCCTGTAACTTTACAAAATGAAGTCCACGGACCCGGGAAGCTTCTCCTGCAAGCAAGTTGAAGTGTACCGTCAGGATTTAATATTTTACATCCTGCCAAACCTACATCTGAATGTGATTCAAAAAAATTTATCATCTCGGTTAGAGTATCTTCACTAACCAATGTATCAGGATTTATAAGAAGCAGATATTTCCCTTTTGAAATTTTTAGTCCCAAATTATTTGCTTTACTGAAACCAAGATTTTTATTATTGTCGATGAGAGTTACATACGAAAAATTATTTCTGATTAATTGAACGCTTCCGTCTGTTGAAGCATTATCAATAATTATAATTTCGTGTGTTATGTTTTTTAATGCTTTATCCAAAGAAAGGAGAAGACTTTGCAGAAAGTCCTTAACATTATAATTAACTATTATAACAGAAAGATCGATTTGCCGGTTCATCAGAGACGTCCGAATATACTACGTATTCTCAATTTCCAAACCATAAAAATTGCTTCGTGCACAATTTTTTTTGACATTTTAGAATGACCTTCGGTTCGGTCAATAAATATAATAGGAATTTCACAAATTTTATATCCTTTTTTCCACGCCTTAAATGTCATTTCAATCTGGAAAGCATAACCATTGGATTTTACTTTATCCAAATCAATTGCTTCAATTACTTCTCTTCTAAAACATTTAAAACCACCTGTTGCATCACAAACTTTTAAACCGGTTATATAACGAGTGTAACCGTTAGCAAAATAACTAAGCAGCAGTCTTTTTAATGGCCAGTTTACAACATTTACACCTTCTTTATAGCGACTTCCCAAAACCAAATCATAGGTTTTAATTTTTTTCAAAAAGTTTTTTATCTCTTTAGGGTCGTGAGAATAATCGGCATCCATTTCAAAAATTAAATCGTATTGATTTTTTAATGCAAATTTAAATCCTTCAATATAAGCTGTTCCTAATCCTAATTTAGCTGTACGTTTTATTAAT
>JADFGB010000362.1 GCA_022567875.1 Bacteroidota bacterium
TTTCATGGGTAAGTTAGGACTTCTTCTGCTATGGCTGTTCCGCCTCTTGTTGAACTCTGTCCTGTTATGTCGTTCCCATTAACGCTTAAATCAAGAAACGTCCCTGTGCCTACTGTTGTTACGTCTGGAAAATCATCAAAAGGAATACAGGCTTCAAGAGAGGTTTTTAACTGCAAGACGACTCATGTATTGGCAGGTTTATTTACATAAAACTAGTTTGGTTGCTGAACAATTAATGATTAGGGCACTGCAACGCGCAAAAGAATTAACACTTAAAGGAGAAACACTGATAGCTAGTAAAGCATTATTGTATTTTTTAAAAAATGAAATCACTCATGACACTTTTAATGATTTTACTCTTGAAACTTATGCTAATCTTGATGATTTTGATATAATTTCCGCAATGAAAGAATGGCAGTTTCATGATGACTTTGTGTTGAGTAATCTTTGCCAAATGATTATTAACAGAGATCTTTTAAAAATAGAGATAAAGAATGATCAAATTAATAATGATAAATTAAATAAGCACATCACTAATTTGATGCATAAATATAATGTTACAAATTATGAAGCATCGTTTTTTGTATTTAAAGGAGAGGTAACTAATCAGGCCTATCAATTAAATAGCCAAAATATAAACATCTTGTTTAAAAACGGAAAAGTAACTGATATCGTAAAGGCTTCAGACCATTTAAATTTAAAAGTGCTTTCAAAACCGGTTACCAAGTATTATATATGTTATCCAAAAGACAAACTTTAGTACATTTTTTATACTTTTGCGTCAAATGAAATTTACAGCAACACAAATAGCCGAAATCTTAGAAGGAGACATTGTTGGAAACCCCGATGTTGAAGTATCAAAACTTGCAAAAATTGAAGAAGGAACTAAAGGCTCTCTTACTTTTTTAGCCAATCCAAAATATACACCGTATATATATAGTACAAATGCTTCAATTACTATCGTAAACAAAGAGTTTAGTCCAGAGAACGATATTAACACAACTTTAATTAAAGTTAAAGATGCTTATAAATCCTTTTCAAAATTGTTGGAATATTATAATGATATTAAAAAGAATAAGACTGGAATCGAACAGCCATGTTTTATATCTGAATCTTCATCTCATGGAAAAAATGTTTATATAGGAGCATTCACTTATATTGGTGAGAATGTAATAATCGGAGATGATGTAAAAATATATCCAAATAGTTATATAGGAGATAATGTAATTATTGGAAACGATGTACTGGTATTTTCTGGTGTTAAAATATATTCTGAAAGTATTATAGGTAATAACTGTGTCATAAACTCCGGTGTAATTATAGGTGCAGATGGTTTTGGTTTTGCAGCAAATGAAGATGGAGTGTACAGCAAAGTGCCACATACTGGAAATGTTATTCTTGAAGATAATGTAGATATTGGAGCAGCTACTACAATAGATAGAGCTACTTTAGGCTCAACTATAATTAGAGATGGTGTAAAGTTAGATAATCAAATACAGATTGCTCATAATGTCGAGATTGGTAAAAATACAATTATTGCTGCCCAAACAGGAATAGCTGGTTCAACAAAAATAGGTGAAAATTGCAAGATAGGAGGACAGGTAGGATTTGCGGGTCATTTAATTATAGGAGATAATGTAAGAATACAGGCACAATCTGGAATTGGGAGAAATGTAAAAGACAATGAAATCTTACAAGGATCACCTGCATTTCCTTATGGAGATTGGAATAAATCTTATGTTTATTTTAAAAACTTGCCAAAAATTGTAAAAAGAATAGAGGATTTAGAAAAATAAATAAATATTTAATGACTAATACCGAGTTTAAGCAAACAACAATTGCTAAAGAAATATCACTTATTGGAGTTGGGCTTCATACAGGAAAAGAAGTGACATTAACTTTTAAACCTGCAGAGGTAAATAATGGGTATTCATTTAAAAGAATTGATCTTGAAGGCACTCCCATTATTGAAGCTACAACAAATTATATCAGTAATACACAACGTGGTACTTGTTTAGAAAAAAATGGTGTCGTTATTCAAACTTGCGAACATGTTTTAGCAGCTTTAGTTGGTTTAGAAATTGATAATGTAATTATAGAGCTAAATGCATCTGAAACTCCAATTATGGATGGTTCTTCAAAATATTTTGTTGAAGCATTGGAAAAAGCTGGAAGCGTCGAGCAAGATATCAATAGAAAAGAATATGTAGTAAAAGAAGTAATATCATATTTTGATAAAGAATCTGGAAGCGAAATCACTATTATTCCTTCAGATGAATACCAAGTGACTACAATGGTTGATTTTGGTACTAAAGTTTTAGGCACTCAAAACGCAACATTACTGCATATT
>JADFGB010000363.1 GCA_022567875.1 Bacteroidota bacterium
GGAGATGTAATGCAGAAAACAATTATTTCTTTACAGCCAAAGACCGATATTCATAATGCAATTGGAAAGATGAAAAAACATGAAATATCTCAATTGCCTGTAATTGATGACGGAATTTCTGTGGGAAGTGTAAGAGAATCACAATTGATGATGCTTGTCTTAAAAGATTCGTCATTATTGGATAGTCCTATTTCACAAGTGATGGAAAAAAGTTTACCACCTATTGATGATAAGACTGAAATTTCAGCAGTTAAAAATTATTTGAGTGATTCGCCTGCAATTCTTGTCACCGAATATGGAAGAATAATTGATATAGTTACAAGATATGATATTATTGAACATTCAGATTTATAAAGTTAAAAAGTAGAGACGTTATATCCTCCAAAGGCGGACAAGTTAAACGTCTCAACAAACAAATAAAAGGAATACATTTATGGGATTTTCAACTGATGCAATTCATGCCGGGCAGGAACCTGATTTAAAAACAGGAGCAGTAATTACACCAATATATCAAACATCAACTTATGAACAAGAAGAACTCGGTAAACATAAAGGATACGAATATGGAAGGACGCAAAATTTAACAAGGGAATCCCTTGAAAAAAATATTGCAACTCTTGAAAAAGGTAAATACGGAATTGCATTCAGCTCCGGATTAGCAGCAACAAACGCACTTATGAGTCTTGTAAAATCCGGTGATCACATAATAATTTCAAACAACGTTTACGGCGGGACATACCGCTTGTATGAATTGATTCTAAAAGATTTCGGCTTGGATTATTCGTGGGTGGATACTTCTGATCTTAAAAATATTGAAGATGCAATTAATCCAAACACTAAACTTGTATTTATTGAAACACCAACAAATCCAATGCTTACAATTACAGACCTTAAAGGAGTTGCTGAAATTTGTAAACAACATAATTTTACTTCTATAGTAGATAACACATTTATGAGTCCGTATTTTCAAAATCCTTTGGAACTCGGCTGCGATATTGTGCTTCACAGTTCAACAAAATATATAAACGGACACAGTGATGTAGTGAGCGGAATAATAGTGACAAGTGATGAAAAAATTAACGATAGACTTAGATATATTCAAAATGCTGCAGGCGCAATTCCTGGTCCGTTTGACTGCTGGCTTATTCTAAGAGCTACAAAAACTCTTGCTGTAAGAATGGACAGACACGAAAAAAATGCAAATCAATTAGCGGAATATTTTGATAAAAATGAAAAGGCAAAAAAAGTCTATTACCCCGGATTAAAATCACATCCACAACACGAACTTGCAAAGAAACAGATGAGAGGATTCGGCGGAATGATATCAGTTGATTTTGCTGATGTTGAAATTGCAAAAAAAGTTGTGAACAATGTAAAAATTTTCACGCTTGCAGAAAGTCTTGGCGGAGTGGAAAGCCTGGTTAGTCATCCGGCAAGTATGACACACGCTGCTGTACCTAAAGAAGAAAGAGATAAAATGGGGCTTACAGAAAGTCTTATTCGCTTTTCAGTAGGTATTGAAGATATTGAAGATTTGATTGAAGATATTGATAATATTTTAGGATAATTTTTTTTGAAAAGATTTCTGCTGATATTATTTATTTTAGGTTTTAAAATAACTTTTTTTACCTACTCCATTCTTTGCCAAAGTGAGTCTGTACAAATATATGTTATAGATTCTTATATCGCTCCTGAAAAACCGTTAAAATTGAATGTCTCTTTTTTTACAAACGAAACCACAACTTCAAAAATATTGATCTCAAATAAATTTGAATATACAATATCCGACAAATTAACATCACAACACAAAGTTAAAATTGATATTTCAAATTTTGGAGTTAATGATACAATATTGACTTTTAAGATAATTGTAAAAAATTCAAACAATGTAATTACTGAAAGTCAAACGTACCTTATTGATTATCCTAGGGTTATTTCTGTTGGCAAGGAATCAAATTTTCTTTTATTCGGTATGTTATTTGCTTCAGTATTTATTATCCCTACACCAAGTTATGCTTTTACGGAAGATGGAAATCATCTCAGCATAACAAAAGAAATCCCATTAATATCTTTTAGATCGGAGAGCATAAACTTCCCTAGAAGTTATTTCGCTTTAGAATATACTCACATTTATAATACAGATAGGAGTAATTTTTTAAGGATTGGATATAAATATATTAAAGAAATACCGGTTGTAAAATTTATTTCTCCTGGTATAGATATAGTAACAAATTTTGACGGGTTTAACGGCATCGGTGTTGGCGTATCATTGGGTTTATTTAATGTGGTTGATACATTCACTTTATACGTTCGTTACAGATATAATTTTCAGCAGTCACATTCGGAAAG
>JADFGB010000035.1 GCA_022567875.1 Bacteroidota bacterium
AAATAATGTTGATTGCAGAACAATTTTTATTTTATGCGATTTTAATGAATCTATAATTTTTGTTATGTTTTTAAAAACTTCGTTTACCTGTCTACCGTAAAATATATCATTGATACCACCCATTATAAAACATATTCTCGGTTTTAAATTATATATATATTGCAGCCTGTGTAAAAAGCCGGAAGTAAGGTCTCCGCTTATTCCCCTTTCAATTACATCTTTTCTATTTATCAGTTCATTCCAATTAACGCCTTGCGTTATCGAATTACCCAACATAACAATTTTTGCACGCCTCATTCTGTAAACATTGTATAGTTCTGTTTGTATTAAGTAGCTGGAGTTTTTTAGATAAGCGCTTGTATCCTTCGGATTAGAATCGGTTTGGGATCTAACAACCAAAGTAAAAATTAAAATTAGAAATAAAGTAATTAAGATATTTTTCATAATTATAATATAAATAATTTCTATTATTATTTTCTTTTGTCAATTATGAATCTTTGATTTTAAGGAAGAGGTTTTTTAGGCAGCCGACTGACACCAAATGACAATAATTTTATATAATTAAATCTCCTCTGTAATATCGGAGGTAAACGTAAGAGCTTGTTATATTTGATTATTTTTTAAAAACCACGAGGTGTTGATGCTCTGTTAAAATTTTAAATAGTGCTGTTTAATTATTGATAATAAACTTAATATTCGATTGATTGGTAGAGTTATGGAATAATGATAATGAAATAGAAGATACTTTCTGATTTAGAAAGTATCTTCTAAAATGTCTTCTTTTCTTTCTGCATAAGTTGTTCCTTTTTTTAAAGTATTAAACTTATTTCTAATTAAATAAAACTCCCCTTTTTAATTACTTAGACCATCCGTATCTTGAAAAATGAGGAAGCTGTGCATCATATACTGATAACATATTACCTTTTTTATCTGCAACAGTAGTTCCTTGCATTTCCACAGGTTGAGAGCTTCCGTCATCAGGGAAATAAACAAAATGTATTTTGTTCTTATTTATTCCTCTTAAGTCTATACCGGTTATTTCCATTGTAAAGTTTAATGGAATATCAAATGTAAAAGGACTTGGACCGAAATCTAATACGGCATATTCTCCTTCCATCAGTACAGTAATAGTTTGCTTCCCTTTATATGCTCCAGCTGGAACTGTTAAAGTACCGTTTACCTTGACTTTCTTACCAAATGAACCGACTATATCAATAGATCCGCCTTTTTTACCATCTATTGTCTTTGAAATAAAAATGGGTTTATGCAGACCACTTGTGCCAAGCTTTATTAAGGAAGACTGGGGATCTTGCTGTGATGGCCCGGTAAGAGATGATTGATCGGAACAACCGCCTAAGAAAAGACCTACAGCGATGAATAAATTGAGTATTATGGCTTTCATAATATATTCCTTATTTATTATGATTAAAAACAAATTAAGACTCTGTACAACTTTAGTCTACGGGACAATTACTAAGTCGTTCTATAACAAACACTATACCAAAGGTAAAGTTTAGTTTATAGAGTCCTTCTAATGTTTTTAAAATATTGTGCAGGTAAATCTTACCTATCTACAGGTAAGATTGGGGTGTAAAGGTAAAAGAAAACCAATTTTACCCCTTTGGGGCTGGGGGCAAGAAATCGGGTTTCTAAATAATCTAAGTTTGTAATCTCGAAGTTATTCCGTTTAAAGAAAAGTTTTAATTCTTATTCTTTTGCAATAATGAATTCAATTTGGGACGGGAAACACCAAGTAATTGTGCAGCTTTTGTTTTATTACCCTCGGTTTTGTTCAACACTTTTTCGGCATATAACGTTGTAAGTTCTTTCAAACCAATTCTTTCATATTCTAATTCAAGTCTGATAAACTGGGGTAAAATCGATGTAGTATATATTTGAGATTGCATCTGCGGTTCTTCTTTTTTTTGCAGCACTGAAAAAGTATCAATTTTCAGCATTTTACCTTCGGAAAGCAAAATTGCTCTTTCAATAGAGTTCTGCAATTCTCTTACATTACCAGGCCACTGATAATTTAACAAAAACTGATTTACATTATCGTCATAACCATCTATAGATTTATCAAACTGTGCATTATAAATATTTATAAAATTTTCAGTAAGCATAAGAACATCTTCTTCACGTTCACGGAGCGGGGGGAGTGTAATTTCAATTACATTAAGTCTGTAAAAAAGATCCCTTCTAAAAAGTTTCTGCTCTATCATTAATTCCAAATTCTTATTAGTTGCGGAAATAAATCGTGCATAGATAGGAATATCTTTTACGCCTCCCAATCTTCTAATTACTTTTTTTTCTATTGATCTTAACAACTTAGCTTGAATATTTAAACTGATATCGCCAAGTTCATCCAAAAATAATGTGCCCTTTTCCGCTAATTCCAACAGACCGTATTTCCTACTTTCAGCCTGCGTAAAAGCACCGGCTTCATATCCGAATAATTCTGATTCCATTAATGAATCCGGAATTGCGCTGCAGACTATATCAATAAACGGGTATTGTTTTGTCGAACTGTTTTCGTGGATAGTTCTGGCAATCAGACTTTTGCCGGTACCTGTCTCCCCCAATATCATTACATAAACGTTGGTTTTATCAGAAATTTTTTTGATTATTTCAATAATTTTTTTAAATGATTTTGAGCTTCCAATTAATTCTCCAATATTATAATTATCATTCTTTAAAGCACTTGTTATTCTTTCTTTAAGTTTATCAGATTTTGAATTTATTATCTCCGAAAGGAATGCTACAAGTTTAGGCAGTTCAAAAGGTATTACAAATATTGAATAAAAGCCAAGCTTAACTAAAGAGCTAATTAATACCGCATCATTTTTTTTAATAACAAAAATAATTTTGTTGAAAGCTTCTTCTTTTAAATTTACGGCATATCGTACAAATGCTGAGCTGACAGAATCAACTTGTATAATTATTATATCATCTTCATTGTTTTCAAATTTCACAGGATATTTTAATTCGATATTCTGATCTTTTATTTTAAGCTGATTTATCACTAAAGATATTGAAGATGTATCATTAGTATCGGAATAAACATTAATATTTATAATAGTTTTGGGCATTTAGTCTAGTATAATTTCACTAATTGATTTTAAGGCTTTTTGTCTTTGTGTCTCAGCCAAATAATTTTGAAGCATTTTTTTGTTTACTATTTTTTCAGCAATATGGTCAATTGATGCTTTTGTATATTTAACGTATTCTTTCCCTTTTAATTTATTACCTCTTTCATAATAATATTCTGACATTTCCCATAACACTTTCCAGGTAAGTTCAGTTATTGTAAAGTCCTCAATAAATTGATATACATTTTCAAAATATTCTATAGCAGAATTTAATTTTAGACCCGATTCTTTCTTGGCCAATCTGCCCAACAATAATTGTCTCCTTGCTTCAAAGTATTTATTCTTTGAACATAAATCTTTGAGGTCCTCTTTTTCTATTTCACTATATGCTTCTTTAAATTTACTGCTTTCAATTAGAATATGAATAAGGTGTTCTGTTGCCTGAAAATAATAAAAAGTGTCTTCGTTAGTCAGAAATATTTCCTTTATCTCACGAAGATTTTTTAAGATATCAATAATGTTTTTATTTTCTATTTCAACAATTAGCTTTAAGTATCTGAAATTATTTTTGTTTTGTTCACTGATGAGTTCTTGATCTTGAACCGAGTCGTATTCATTTATAATTTTTTTAATTTTTTTTAAATCGCCAATTACAAAATAAAATTGACCTAAATAAAATTGAGAGGTTAAAGATTCATTTAAATTGTTAATACTATTTAAAATGTTTTTAGATTTAATTATGGATTCTAACGACTTTTCATAATCACAAGTCATTAAATAAATCTCTCCTAAATTTGAATACACAAGCCCTGCATCAAGTTTATCTCCGATACTGGAAAAAATAGAATTTGCTCTGTTTAACAATTCAATTGATTTTTTAAAATTCAATCGTTCAAAATAATAAAGCCCGTAATTCATGCTAGTTTTAGCTTCATTATTAAGATTACCAATTGATTTATTCAATTCCAAAGCTTTGTTCCAGCTTAATTCAGCATTTTTATACTCACCTTTTATACTATATATATTACCTATATTATTTTCCATTTGTGTTGCTAAGAGTTTGAGGTCTGTTTGATAATAAACTTCTCTGGCTTTTTCAAACTGAACAAGTGCATCATCAAAGTTATTATCTTTATATATTTTTATAAGACCGAGTACGCCATAACTTTTTCCTATTAATAATGTCGAAGATGAACTGTTATCAATTATTTGATTACATAAATTTTCAGATTCTTCAAAATTACCTAAGTCCAAATCCGCTCTTGCAATTTCTAAAAATACTCTCAACTTGCTTTTAACTTCATTAATATTATTTACAATTGATTGAAGAATACTTTTTCCTTTTTCCATCTCCCCTGTTTCAATTAATGAATTAGCTTTTACAATTTCCAATTCTAATTTTTCTTTATCATTTAGTTTATTATTATTTATTTCATAAAAGTATTTCAGTGCATTATTAAAATCGCTTAATTTATTTAATAGGATTGCTAATCTATATTTTATCAAATTTAAATTATCTTCGTGTAACTCTAAGAGCAATAGATGTTCAAGTATTTGTTTCTCATAAGAAAAAGCCGATATTTTTTCTGCTTCATCAATAACTTCTATTAAGATGGAATAACATTTTTCGTCTTCTTTTGCTAATTCATATTGACGTGCTAATTCATTTTTGTTAAAATCCGGTAATGTGCTTTCAATGCTTACTGCTAATTTTAAATGATATTCTTCTTTTTCTTCAATTAATGAATTGATATATGATTTAAATCCATCCGAAGAAAACTGTGCTGTTCCGGTTATAGTGTAATGTTTTAATATTTCTTTTTTCTGCAAATCAAGTAATAATTTATCTACATTAAATACGCTAATTTCCATTAATGCTGATAAAGCATTAGCTCCAATAGTTACATCTAAAGCCGAAATGATCTTTATTAATTTATTTTCAGTATCATTAATATCCTTTAAACGTATTTTATAAATTTCTTCTTGAGAACTCTTTAAAAGTTCAATCGCTTTTTCATCTTCATTTAATTTTACTCCGTCTTTATCATACTGAAGTATATTAAGCAGCAGCATATCTTTAATAGATGTCCTAATTCCGCCAGGTAGCAAATCAGCATAAAGCATTATTAAATTTTTTATTTCTTTTTTCGGGAATGATCTATACAGACTTCTGTTTATTAATTGCTCTAACTGTTGATCTGTAAGAGGAGAAAGGTTTAACGTCTGAAGATTATGTACTTTATTATTTACATCAGCTTCATCTGAGTCTTCAGTTAAAATTACTTTTATGTTGTTTACCTGTAAAATAGGTATCAGAGTTATTAAAGTATCATGAGTAAATGAATCATATTTATTAAAATCATCAAGTATTAAAGTAAACCTGCAACTTGAAGCAATATTTGTAAAGATAATTTTTAATTCATCAATTAAATTTTCGGGTAATTCTTTAAAGAGATGTTCTACTTTTTCAATGATAATATTATTTAATCTGGAATAAACATATTCATTATAAATTATCTGTTTTACTATAAATTTTACAAATGAAATATTAGTTAAATTTTTGTTGCCTTTTATAATTATGGAAGCAGATACTGTAGAATAAATTTCTTCCACAATCGTTGATTTACCGGAACCGTCAGTACCTCTTACTGAAAAAACTTCGTTGCTTTTAATATCCACTAAATATTTTTTTAATATAGCAACCGTGTCTTTTCTATCCGATGAAATTTTTGCTGGCATCCATAGATTTGTAATTTCATTATCAAATTTTAAACCTAAATCGGATAAAACTTCCAAGCAGCTTTGGTATCTTTTTGAAGGATCTTTAATTAATAATTTTTTAACGATGTTTATAAATTCATCGGAATAATTATTTTCTGGGAATTTGAATTCGTTTTCTATTTGTGCTTTTATAATTTTTAGTTCATCATCTGACTCAAAGGGAAAAGTATCATAAATAATTCTGTATAAGAGCATCCCCAATGAATACAAATCAATTCTATGGTCATAGTCTTCTTTTTTAAGTAATTCCGGAGCAATATATTGTATCGTGCCTGTAATTCCGGGAATCTTGTCGTCAATAATATGTCTTGCAAAACCAAGGTCAATCAGTTTAATAACAGGTTGTCTGTCTATTTCAGCAACTAATATATTCTCCGGTTTTAAGTCATAATAAATGTAATTTGATTGATGCAAGTAGTAAAGAACAGAACAAATTTGAATGAGTATGTTTTTAAGAGTATCTTCGTTTTTACACCCCTTATAATCTAACAGTTCTTTGCCTTTAAAAACTTCCATAGTTATGTATTTGGAACCGATTTCTACATTTGGTTCTTGAGAATTATCAGAAACTATTGTTCCCAGTTCAATAGAATTAATAATATTAGGGTGCTGGAGTTTTTGAAGAGTAAAATATTCTTTTCTAAAAGTATTAATTTCTTCTTCGGGCACTTTATTGGGTAATACTTTTAACGCTATATCCTTTTCGGGAAAATCAATATCTTCGCATAAAAATACTTTGCTTCTTCCCTCACCAAGAATGTTTTTAATTATATACCGTTCATTAATCATAATATTATTCTACTGTTAAAATGATGTTCAATTTTTCTGCCTAATTCGTCAGCAGTCAGTAAGGTTATAAAAAGCATTAAACCGGGGAATACTATCATCCACCAAGCAATTGTAATATAGCTTTGTCCTGCTTGTATCATTCCGCCCCAAGATGGATAATTGTTTCCTGCTCCAAGTCCAAGAAAACTAAGTGCCGCTTCAGCTAAAATTACATTTCCGTAAAGAAAAACCAAGTTTACAACAACGGGTGAAATAATATTCGGCAGAACTTCTTTTGTAAGCAATTTATAATTTGACAGCCCGATTTGTTTAGCCGTTATAAAAAAATCCTTCGTTTTTAATTTAATAACTTCTGCACGAACTATCTTAAACAAGCTCATCCAGCCTGATGCACCGAGCACCAAAATTATTGAAAAAACAGAACTATCGAACATTGCTATTATGAAAATAATTAAAAAGAGAATGGGAAATGCCAAAAACATCTCCGTAAATCTGTTTAATAATGAGTCCAAAAATCCACCTGTGAAGCCTGCAATAAAACCAAGAATTATCCCGATAAAAAATGAAACAATAACAGCTCCAAGTCCTATAAATAAACTTAATCTTGTACCATAAATCAATCTTGATAAAATATCCCTTCCGTATTGGTCTGTGCCAAGTATAAAAGTTTTGTTTTCAATTAATGGCTTGCCCTCCACAAAAAGTATTTTATCATTTTTAATTTTTATCTCTTTGTTTTTCTGTTTATAAATTACATCGGGTCCAGAAATTTTAACACTGTTTACAAAAATAAAATCTTGGTTAAAAGATTTTTTAATTACTTCATCTTTTTTTAAGATGAAGTAATCTAAATTGCTTTCTTGTTTGATTTCATTCTTCTTTAAAAATAATTTCTGCACAGTGCTGAATGGTGTTAGTAATTTTGTAACTCGTAAGTTTTTTTGAAAATTTGGATTTGAAGAGACAGTTAAGGGTGCAAAAATTGTGACAGTAAGCAACAAAGTTATAATTGCGGAAATAAACGATAATTTATTCTGTAATATTTTTATTTGTTTATTATAAATAAAAACAAATATGGGAATAATAATAATCAGTAGTATAGAAATAGAATAATCAATAAATGAAAAATTTATTTGAATAACTGCTTGTGGAAAATCTGTGAATAGCAAAACTAAGAACAACCAAAGCATTTCAATTGAATTGATAAGCATTTCCAAATTTAAAAGAATAATTATCCCTAATATTAAAATGATAAAATGCCAGAGTTTAATTTTCATTAATTTATCATCCCTTTTAATATTCTTCTATCCAATTTTGCTCTAACAATATCAGCAATTAAATTACTTAAAATTATAAGCGTGGATGGTCTAGTGGTATGATCATTGGTTTCC
>JADFGB010000364.1 GCA_022567875.1 Bacteroidota bacterium
TGGCACCAGAAGGTTATGGGGAAATAATTGGCGGAAGTCAGAGGGAAGATGATTTGGATTTATTAATAGAAAGAATTAAAGAACACAATTTACCTCAAGAAAATTTTGAGTGGTATTTGGATTTAAGAAAATACGGTTCTGTTCCGCATTCCGGTTTTGGTTTGGGTCTTGAAAGAACCGTCAGTTGGATTTGCGGATTGGATCACATAAGAGAAACAATTCCGTTTCCAAGAATGATATACAGAAAAACTCCTTAATTTAAAAAAAAGTTAAAATAATTAATGTCTTTAGAATTTGTATTATTTATAGTTTTTGGCACTATCTCCGCAGTATCTTCTGTTTTAATGATTACACGAAGAGACGTTGTTGTTAGCGCATTGTTTTTAATTTTAAATTTTGCAGGTTTAGCAGGTCTTTATTTAATACTGAATGCTCAATTTATTGCTGTAGTTCAAGTTATTGTTTACGCAGGGGCAATAATGGTATTATTTCTTTTTGTTATTATGCTGCTTAGACCTGAAAGCGAAAAGAAATTTTTAGAAGCTAATCCTTCAATTAAAATTTTTGCTTTTATAATAGGGGGTGTCATTTTTCTGCAGTTAGCTTATTTAATATTTTTCTCCACTCCCGAAAATCTAAATAATGCTTCAGTAGCAGCCAGTGTTAAAGCGGGGACAATTGAAGAGATAGGACAACAATTATATACAAATTATATACTTCCATTTGAAGCTGCAGGTTTTTTATTATTAGCAGCAACAATTGGTGCTCTTGTTTTAGCAAAAAAGAAATTTGAATAGGGTAAAATGGAAATTCCAATAGAATATTATTTATTACTTAGTGCGTTTATGTTCATCGTTGGTGTTGTAGGTGTGTTGACAAGAAGAAATGCGATAGTCGTTTTTATGTCAATTGAACTGATGCTGAATTCTGCAAATTTAACAATGGTTGCTTTTTCATCTTATTTAGGAAATTCTGTAGGTCAGCTTTTTGTGTTTTTTGTAATGACCGTTGCAGCAGCAGAAGCTGCTATAGGTCTGGCTATAATAATTGCAATGTTCAGAAACAAAAAGACACTTAATATTGATGAAATAAATATTCTAAAATGGTAGACTTTAATTATAGAATTTTGAATAAACTTTTATATGATTGAATTAATTTATTTAACAGTTCTTCTTCCTTTGCTCGGCTTCATTATAAATGGGGTTTTCGGAAGTAAAATTAAAAATGAAAAAGTAATTGGTATAATCGGCTGTTCTACTATCGGGTTATCATTTATTGTAGTGGTTCTTGCATTTTTTGAAACATTATCTTTACCTGCCGAAAATAGAGAACACATAATTGAACTTTTCACTTGGCTAAAAGTAGGCGGCTTGGATATTCACATTGCTTACCAAGTTGACCAGCTATCATTAGTGATGGCTTTGGTTGTTACAGGTGTGGGTTTTATTATTCATGTTTATTCAATGGGTTATATGCACGGAGATAAATCTTATTGGAGATTTTTTGCATATCTTAATTTGTTCATCTTTGCCATGATGAATCTTATTCTTGCAGACAATTTTGTACTTCTATTTTTAGGATGGGAGGGTGTTGGTTTATGCTCCTATCTTCTTATCGGTTTTTGGTATGATAAGAAATTTGAGAAAAGTACAACTTCCGAAGCCGGTAAAAAAGCATTTATTATTAACAGGATTGGTGATTTCGGTTTTTTACTCGGGATATTCCTAATCTATTTAACATTTGGAAGTTTAAATTTTACTGAAGTATTTGCCAGAGCAGGTGCACCCGGAATTCCGGAATCAACATTTAATTATATTGCTTTGTTTTTATTTATAGGAGCGGTCGGTAAATCTGCGCAATTACCTCTTTATACTTGGCTGCCGGATGCTATGGCAGGACCAACACCTGTTTCCGCTCTAATACACGCAGCAACTATGGTAACTGCAGGAGTTTACATGGTTGCAAGATGTTCAATTATTTTTGTCTCGGCTCCCGCAATACTTACTGTTGTTGCGGTTGTTGGTGCAGCAACTGCCTTGTTTGCAGCCACAATTGGTCTTGTGCAAAATGATATTAAAAAAGTTTTAGCATATTCAACAATTTCTCAATTAGGTTATATGTTCTTAGCTTTAGGTGTCGGTGCATTTTCAGCAGGAATATTTCATTTAATGACTCACGCATTTTTCAAAGCCCTTCTTTTTTTAGGTGCAGGTTCAATAATCCACGCGATGCACGGAGAACAGAATATTCAAAATTACGGCGGACTTAAAAAATATTTGCCGACAACTTTTGCAACTTTTCTAATTGCATCTTTAGCTATCTCAGGTATTCCT
>JADFGB010000365.1 GCA_022567875.1 Bacteroidota bacterium
CCCTCCGGTCCACGGATATGAAGTACAGCCTCAGCCAGGCTCATCTCTGCAGTCGACCTGCCCTCGATTTCCAGGATTACATCACCTGCTTTAATTCCTGCAGAGGCGGCTGACCCACCTTTTACAAGTCTCTGAATAAGAATCCCTTTCGGTTTATCTAATCCAATAGACCTTGCAAGAGCGTCATCTACTTCACTTATTTCCACACCAATATAACCCCTGGTAACTTTCCCTTTTGTAATTAATTCTTTTGTGACTGCCTTAACCAAATTTATCGGGATAGCAAAACCATAGCCAATATAAGTCCCGCCTCCTGAAGCAGCAATAGCAGTATTGATACCAATTACAGCACCGGATAGATCTACTAAAGCACCGCCGCTGTTTCCGGGATTTATTACAGCATCAGTCTGTATATAATTCTCTATCCCATATCTGTCTTTAATCAATCCCAATTGTCCTCTCCCTATGGCACTTATAATACCAGCAGTTACAGTTGAAGTTAGTGACAAAGGATTTCCTATTGCCATTACCCATTGCCCTACTTTTATCTCATCAGAATTACCCAAGAAAGCAGTAGGTAAATCTTTTGCATTAATTTTTATAACTGCAAGATCGGTTAAAGGATCGGTACCGATAACTTTTGCAGTAAAAGTTCTTTTATCTGATAAACCAACAGTTACTTTTGTCGCATTTTTTACAACGTGATTGTTTGTTACTATATAGCCGTCAGGTGAGATAATAATTCCACTGCCTGAACCTTTTTGTTCTTTCGGTAATCTATTAAAAGGATCGAATGGAATTCTAAAATTTCCAAGGTGATCGTTCTTCCTTTTTGATATTACTTCAATTTGTACAATTTGGGGAGTAACTTTTTCTGCTACTTCAATAAATGCTTTGCTAAATGAACTAGCATTAGCATCTAATGTTACGGGTGCTTTTTTAGTACCCAAATTTACATCGGCGAAACTTGGCCTAACTACACCAAAACTTGACACCAATAATGCACCCATAAATATGCCTAATATAATTAACGCTGCTGCACCAACAATGCTTTTTGCCTTTAACATATTTTCCTCAATTCTTTTATTTTTTTTTATTTTTTAATTAAATATTTTAGTCAATTAGCTTTATTGATTTAAGTCCTGTAAAAGTATTTATATGATATTTAAGATAAGATTCCATAAAATATACAGCTTTTGAACTTAAATTTTTAACATTATTGCTAATTTTTTTATTGTTACTTAGACAAGTGAAAAAGTTAAAAAGTTCCTGGTTTATTTCTGCAGTTGATATATTATTTTTCTTACAATTTGAACATAACAAACCTGTCTCAAAATTAAAACCAAGGTCTTCTTTGCTTATGTCCTCTCTTCCACAAACAGTACATTTCTTAAGTGAAAATTGGTATCCTAATTCTTTAATGAAAAAGAAGAAAAATCGGCAGAATATTACTCCGGTAAATTCTTTAGAAGTGTTGAACAATTCTAATATTTTAACCAAGCCCTTAAAAAGTCTTAAATCTTTTTCTCCTTCAATAGTTAAATTCTGGATAAGTTCAATTGTTGCATAAGCATATTTTAATTTTTCAATATCCTCTTTAATATTTAAATAATTAGAGAGTAAATCTGCGGAGGAAATAAGTTGTATTTCTCTATTGCTCTTATTATACAAAACAATCTCTACAATGTTTATCGGATCAATTATAAGCCCTGGCTTTGATTTTGATTTACGAGCACCTTTTAGAATTGCAGAAATCCTTCCTAGTTCTTCCGAATAAAGTGATGCAATAATACTGGTATCTCCATAGTTAATTTTTTTTAATACAACAGCTTTTGTTTTAACAATTTTATTCATTATTAAAATTATAGGGATATTTATAGATTTTTTTTTCAGTAATAATTCCCATTATTAATTTTGAAGGTGTAACATCAAATGCAGGTGTGTACGTTTTAAACTTATTTTGAACAATTTTGTGTCCTGTTAAATTGAATAGCTCTTCACTCTTTCTGTATTCAATCTCAATATCATTTCCCGTTTTTATATTTTTATCAATTGTGGTAGTCGGAGCGGCAATATAAAAAGGTACATTATGGAATGAACATAAGACTGCTAAGTTATATGTCCCGATTTTATTAGCAGTATCACCATTAGAAGCAATTCTGTCGGCGCCTACTACAACAAGGTCTATTTTACCTGTGCTAAACAATGATGCAGCTGATGAATCAGTTTGAACTGCAAAAGGTATCCCCTCTTTCTCAAGTTCAAAAGCTGTCAATCTTGAACCTTGAAGTAAAGGTCTGGTTTCATCGGCGTAAACAAATTCAACCAATCCC
>JADFGB010000366.1 GCA_022567875.1 Bacteroidota bacterium
AAAACGAATAAGTAATTTTTTATTAAAAAGAACGAATCCGGTATTAAAACCTTGGTGTCGGAATTAATTATTTTTTTAAATATAATCTTTCCTGAGACAATATCAACAATATTGAATAATTTATTTAATGTTCCATTTTTAGTTGGTATGTGAAAACTTATCAATAATAGAAATTTATGAGCTAAAAATTCTATTTTACCTGTAACTACATTTTCTTCTTTTACAGTTCTGATAATATCATGTATTTTTTTATCTAACTCCAAATCATTACTATATATAGTAGAATAACAAAAATCTTTTAATATTGAATTTGGATATTCTTCTACTGTATTTTTATCAGGCGATGATTCAAGTTTTTTAATTACTTCACCTGTATTAATATTCAATTTATAAAATTCTCTTCCTTCAAACAGAGCCTTATATGCATATAATTCACCATTAGAAATTGAGAGAAATGTAAGATCATTATTCTCCCATAATATCTTTTTTTTAATCAGATCAAAAGCTATAATGTCCTTGTGAGTGGGAAGATCAGGTTTAATATACCTGTGAAAGAAAATAATATCGTTGTGTGTTGTTTCTATACCAACCCAAAATTTATCTTTTAGTTGAAAACTTTTGAGCAGCTTTTTTCCTGTCTCTATTTTTATGCAATTAAAATAAACTTCTTTTGTCTTTTTGTTTCTTTCTTCAATTATTAATTTTTCTTCACCTGCAGGGATTAGTCTCCAAATCTCACGAGAATTACTAAAACCGTAAAGTTTTTTAATCATTTATCTTTTCAAATTTTGCTGTAAAATGTCTAAGCATAGTAGCTTGATATGTTATTTTCAAACCTTTTATTTGGCTTCTTTTTTCATATACTTCAATAATTTTTTCTGCTACATAATCAATATGACTTTGAGTGTAAACCCTTCTTGGTATCGCTAATCTTACTAATTCCATGGACGGTGGAATAAGATTTCCTTCATTGTCATATTTTCCGAACATAACACTTCCAATTTCAACTGCACGAATTCCGCCATGAATATAAATCTCGCAGACTATAGCCTGGCCCGGAAATAGCTCAGGGGAAATATCCGGTAAAAATCTTTTTGCATCTATATAAATTGCATGTCCACCAGGTGGTTCAATAATTGGAACACCTGCAGCAATTAATTTTTCTCCAAGATATTCAACACTTCTTATTCTATATTGAAGATAGTTTTCATCCAAAACTTCTACAAGTCCTTGTGCAACTGCTTCTAAATCTCTGCCAGCCAAACCTCCGTATGTTGGGAAACCTTCTGTTACAATTAATAAATTTCTACATTTTTGTGCAAGTTCATCGTCGTTTATTGCTAAAAAACCACCAATGTTAACAAGTGCGTCTTTTTTAGCACTCATTGTTGCACCATCAGCATAAGAGAAAATTTCCTGTACAATTTCTAAAATGGATTTATCAGTGTATCCTTTTTCTCTTATTTTAATGAAGTATGCATTCTCAGCAAAACGGCAGGCATCAAGAAACAGAGGAATATTATACTGCTTGCAAACTTCTTTTACTTCCCTGATGTTTTGCATTGAAACGGGCTGCCCGCCTCCGGAGTTATTAGTAATTGTAATCATACAAAGAGGAATATTTCCAGATCCTGTTTTTTCTATGAACTCTTTTAATTTTTCTACATCCATATTTCCTTTAAAATCGGCTCTTATTTCAGGATGTTTTCCCTCTTCGTTTAATAGATCAACCGCTTCAGCACCAGAGAATTCTATGTTTGCCCTTGTTGTGTCAAAATGTGTGTTGTTAGGTATAAATTTACCTTTGCCACCGGTAATTGAAAAAAGTATCCTCTCAGAAGCTCTGCCTTGATGTGTAGGAATTATGTATTTCATTCCGGTTATTTTTTTTACCGTTTTTTCAAATTTGTAAAAACTTTTTGAACCTGCGTAAGATTCGTCTCCGTTCATAATTCCTGCCCATTGTTGCGCGCTCATTGCCGATGTTCCGCTGTCGGTAAGTAAGTCTATCAAAACATACTCAGCGTGGAGTAAAAATAGTTTGCTACCAGCTTCTTTTAATAATTTTGTTCTTTCATTTTTTGAAAGACTATTAACTAATTTACAAAGAGAGTCTATCGATATTTCCATTTCTCTTGAAATAGTTTCTTTAAAAACAAGTTTTGGCATTAGCTTTTCCTCCATAAAAATAAACGCTAATTTAGTCTTGAAAATACTTAGCAAGCGCATTCCCCGCAGTCTTGCTGTGGGGAATTTCAATAAAACGAATAATTTTTCTTGCTCTTTATACTATAAAACCTTCTCTTTCCCGGAAGGT
>JADFGB010000367.1 GCA_022567875.1 Bacteroidota bacterium
ACTTACCAACCTTACGGTGAAGGAAAAGATAAAGATAAATGGCGCAGAGAAAATATAAATAAATTTGTGACCGAACTGTATGATAAGATTATTTCCATAAAACCAAATCTTAAAATTGGAAGCTCACCCTTAGGCATTTATAAAAGCGAAGATACATATATTACATTATTTGGTGCTTATAACAGAGCATCGCAAGATCCTAAAAAGTGGTTGCTTTTCAAAAAGCAGGATTATATTTCACCCCAATTGTTTTGGAACATAGACTCATTACCCAATTATGATATTTTATTAAAAGAATGGATATCGCATTCGAATGGGAGATATGTAATTGCAGGGATTGCAGCTTATAAACTTTTACCTGAATTTAAAAATTGGAAAATCACTGAAATAAGTGCTCAAATAGATTCAATAAGAAAAATAGGTGCAAATGGAATTTCTATATATAGGTTGGCTATGCTAAGAAATAATGTTAAAGGTATTTATCAATTGTTAAAAAATGATAAATTTAGATACCCTGCAGGGATACCGGTATTTAATTGGAAAGATACTTCTAAACCTGCGCCCCCTAGAAATTTAAAAATAAATCTAATCGAAAATCAAAATTTATCAATAGAATGGGAACTCACCAAAAATGAATATAAAAAAGCTCCAAGTTATTTTAATATTTATTTAAGTAATGAATTGCCTGTGGATATATCAGAAGTAAAAAACATATACAGATTAAGAGTAAATAAAAGGGAAGTTGTTTTTATAAATAAAGATGTTCTTTCCTTCGGTAATAATTATTTAACAGTTACTTCGCTAAGCAATAACAACGTTGAAAGTAATAAATCTGATTATTTGATTATTAGAAAAAAGAAATTATTAGGGCTTACTGTATTCCAGGTAAATTCAAAACTTTATTATTTTAATGACCAGCAATTGTCGATAAAAAAAATTAATTAAAATTAAATTATTTTAAAAAGAAACTGTCGGATTTTGAAGGTAAAAAATCCGACAGTTGAGAGTGAGACTATTGAGGGTTATTGCTAAACTATTTTCTACTATTTATATCACAATATCAGTGCCATTTGTAAATCTTTAATTACGGCTTACTAACTAACTTTTTAAATTCTTATAAGGTAAAATTTACTTACAAAAAGGTAGAAATTACCTGTAAATATATTCTAAAATTAAATTCTCTTTAAAAGAAAGGTGCCGTTAAGTTTGAAGTCAAACTTAACGGCAAAAGTGAGTCAATGTGTGAGGTGCTATGCTTTATAACTATTTTCATATTAGGAGATACAAGTATAATGCCAATAAAAAAGGTTAAAATTTAACTAAAATTAAATTATTAGAATCTCATTTTAATAAACACATTGAAATTTAGTTTATTTTGAGACACACACGTAAAACTAATTGATGTGTTCACATAGAAGATGGCGGTTGCGTGGAAAAGCTGGTTATAAGCCGATGACACTAAACTGTGCCTATTTTTATTGAATTTTCGTTTGTTAGTAATTTATGCATTCTTTGATTTCTATCGTTTTTAATAAAATCGCTCTTTTTATTATCTAATTTCCCGGTAAAAATAAGAATTCCATCTTTATCAACTACTGGTTCTTGTTTTTGAACCAATTCAATAACAATGCGTTTACCATCTTCAGAAATATTTAACGATGTTCCAAAGTTTATTCCAAGATGTTCACGAAATCTTTTCGGAATTATAATTCTACCGAATTTATCCAAAGTAATTACCACAATTTCACCTCTTTTTTTATTGGCAATTTAGTTTTAAGTTTTGCCAATATCAAGTCAATATTAGAAATTAGAAGGCTTATAACGGCATTGTTTTTAAGCCGCCGCCAAGAAAAACAATGACAGCATTTTTAGTGCAAGCCAAATTTATTTTTTAAACTATGTTAATTAATCACACTTATAACAACAAACTCAAACAAATCACCAACTCACAAAATCTAAAAATCGCCAAATAGAATAGCGGTCGCTTTGAGTTGCGGGTTCGGCAGTTTTAAAAACTTATTGTACAAAAACTGAATCTATTAACATACTATTATCCGGTTGATGAATTACAATTCTGTGAAAGCCTATTTGTTTGAACAATGTCTTGTATTCTTTGCCATCTAAATTAACAATAACGGCTGGACAAACTGTATCAAAATTTGGCTTAGATCCCCAAACTGTTATCTCTAGTTCATTTACTTTTTCATTTACTTCAAAGTGTGTGAATCTATGACATCCGTCAGAGCCAACAAAGCCATCAAATATTATTGTTAAGGAATCATTTACAGAGACAGTATCTGGAT
>JADFGB010000368.1 GCA_022567875.1 Bacteroidota bacterium
CTTAAGTTGTCTTGTAAATCTTAATTTCTTTTTCTTTCTTTCAGTTTCATCTTTTTCAGGTTTCTAGAATTGCGGGGTGTAATCAAATATCCTATGTCTTGGTGATTTCATAAATATACTCATAATATATCTCTTAATTTAATAATGCGTTCAAAAAATTATCCGCTTCAAATACTTGTAAATCTTCTAATCCTTCACCTATGCCTATGTATTCGATAGGTATATTTAAAGAATCCATTATTTGAAAAACTATTCCGCCTTTAGCTGTTCCGTCTAATTTTGTAAGAATTATACCATCTAATTCTGTAGTTTTATTAAATTCTTTAGCTTGAATAAGTGCGTTTTGTCCGTTTGTGCTATCCAGAACCAAAAGTGTTTTATCAGGAGCACGGAGTAATATTTTTTCAATAGCTCTTTTTATTTTAGATAATTCATTCATTAAATTATTTTTAGTGTGCAATCTTCCTGCAGTATCTATAAAAACGATATCATAATCATCTTTTATTGCTTTTTCTATAGTCTTATATGCTATAGATGAAGGATCAGCACCAATATTTCCTTGTATCATATCAGCGCCTGCACGATTTGACCATATAGCCAATTGTTCGCCTGCTGCAGCTCTAAAAGTATCAGCAGCACCTATTAACACTTTTTTACCATCTTCTTTAAACCTATATGCAAGTTTGCCAATTGAAGTGGTCTTCCCTACTCCATTTACACCGACAATTAAATATACTAACGGTTTTCTTATTTTTATATTATTTTCAGAAACAGAAGTTTCATTTACGTTTTGAAATATTTTTTTTAATTCATTAAAAATACTTTGCTTAATAGATGTTTCATCCCTGCCATTATCATTTATAAGATTTTCTTTAGCTTTTGCAATAATTTTTTCAGTAGTATCATAACCAATATCTGAAGAAAGTAAAATTTCTTCAATTTTTTCAATTACTTCTTGGTCAATTACTGCTTTACCTGTAATTGCTTCTGTTAATCCATCTATTAATTTCTTTTTGGTTTTTTGAAGACTTGATTTTAATTTTTCAAATTTATTCATTATCAAGTGTATTTATTTGGTTTTAAATACTCATAACCTCTATAAATATATCCCAACAATGAAACAAAGATTAAAATTATACTTAAATAATAAAAAGATAATAACAAATAATTATTCCAACTTAAATCTAATATTATTAAAAGTATTACAATTCCAATTAAAAAGATAGTTGCTTTGCCTAATTTGTTGGAAGGTAAAACTTTCCCTATTCTATTAGTGATATAAATTCCACCTAAAAATATTATGATATCTCTACCGACAATAATAAAAAAATAATATTCAGGAATTAATCCAAGGAAATACATTTTTGTTATAATTGCGGCGACAACAACTTTATCTGCAAGAGGGTCTATTATTTTACCCATTTCAGTTACTTCATTAAATTTTCTCGCTAGATAGCCATCTAACAAATCAGTAATTATTACAAAAATACAAATAGAAAAAAGGACAGCAGAACCCCACGATGTGTTAATCTGATCAAATAAAAACCAAAGGGGAATTGCTAAAAATAGTCTGAATAAGCTAAGTAAGTTTGATTTTGTAGAAATAAGTTCGTGATAATTTATTTTCATATTTCAGGAAAAATTATAATTCATAGATCTCTTTTTTAAAAGTAAAGTCAACATCGGTTGGATATTCTCCTGAAAAACAAGCTGCACAAAAATTATCTTTTCCATCTTCTTGTACACTTTGTAATAATTCATCCATAGTTAAATATTCTAATGAATCCACACCTAAGTACTCTTCAATCTTATTGAAATCTCCACCAAATTTATTCGCAATTAATTCTTCTCTTGTTGGAAAATCCATACCGTAATAGCAAGGATGCTTTATTGGAGGCGAAGATATTCTGAAATGAATTTCTTTTGGTTCAGCAGATCTAATTAATTTAACCAATTGTTTTGATGTTGTCCCTCTGACAACAGAATCATCAACAATTACAACTGTTCTACCCTCTAGCACACCTTTAACAATATTATATTTTATACGAACACTCACTTCCCTATTTTTCTGACCGGGTTGAATAAATGTTCTGCCGATATAGTGACTTCTTATCAAACCGATTTCTAGCTTAGAATTAATTCCATCTTTTTCTAATTGTCTCTGATAACCTAGTGCACAAGTATTTGAACTATCCGGTACACTTATAACAATTAATTCATCACCATCTTTATCCACAGCGGGATGATTGATGGCGAGTATTTTTCCCAATCTTCTTCTCATTTTGTCAACATTATTTCCAAA
>JADFGB010000369.1 GCA_022567875.1 Bacteroidota bacterium
AGGTCTTTATCATTTCTAATTATGTGGTCATAATAATTTGTTTGCCAAAAGAAATCATTAAAATTGTTTTTTGTACACCATCTTTTTACCGCAGCCTTAAATGATCTTATAACAACGGAAAGAGAATTTTTATCCGGAGATATATTTGAAAAATAATTATTTTTCGTTGTAGAGACGTTATATATAACGTCTCTACTTTCAGGTTTCTTTTGTTGATTGTTTTGTGAGTTGTTTAACAATATTATTCCGTGCAAATAATTTGGCATTATAACATAATTATCTACCTCAACATTTTGAAAATGTTGAGGCATTTCTAACCAATAGCTCTTTACAATCTTACCTATATTATTTAATTCAAAATTATTTGATACAAAATCACCGAACCATTTCTTTTTATCTTTAGTACAAATGGTAATATAATACCACATAGAATATGTATAATCAAATTCTTTTAATCTGTTTGATTCTATTCTGTATTTACCAATAAATTTAGACATTTTATCTTATTATTCAGAGACGTAATACCTGTCTGGTGAAGTTCGTTTGTAACGAACGTAAACCGATATTACGTCTCTACAAATCATTAAGAGTTTTTTACTTTTATAATTTCAGCGGCAATGCTTACGGCTATCTCTTCGGGCGTTTCTGCTTCTATTTCCAAACCAATTGGTGTATGAACTTTTGAGAAAAGTTTTTTATCTATCCCTTCTTCAGTTAATGAATTAAAGATAGTTTTTATTTTTCTTTTGCTCCCCATTAGACCTATATATTTAACATTTTTATTAATCACTGATTTTAAAGCAACGATATCACTTAAATAATTAGAAGTAGTTATAATTATAAATGATTTATTACCCTCAATTATTTTACTGCCGACTTCATTGTATTTACAAATAATTATTTCATCAGCATAAACATTTTGTTTAACTGTATAAACTTCGGCTCTATTATCAATTACAACAACATAAAAACCACATAATTTCATAATTTTTGAAACAGCCAAACCTATATGCCCACTGCCAATTACATAAGCAGTCTCAATAAAACCAACTTGTTCTTTATATTCCCAATTTTCTTTATCATCCTTAAATTGAATATCAGTCAAATCAGAATCATCTCTATAAATAAAATCTTTTTCGCTAATTAGTAACTCCCCTTTTTTTCTTTGAGTTAAATTTTCAATTATATGTCCAATTTTTGTTAGATGTTTTTTTGTTAATATTTTTATAATTATTGTTTGTCTGCCACCACAATTTAAACCGGATTTCTGATGAATAGATGTGTTGCTGTGGAATAGTCGTTTTATTGCTGTATCATTTTCTGAACTCATTAAATCTAGTGTAAATTCAGAAATATCATTTTCCATAATTCCCCCGCCGATAGTACCAAAAACTTCTGAGTTTTCAGCAATTGCCATTTTAAAACCCTGCCGTCCGGGTGAAGAGTTTGAAGAATCGGCAACGATAAGTATTGCAATTTTTTTGTCAGCTTTTAATTCTGCGAAAATGAAATTCCAAAAATTAAGTGCAACCATAAACTAATTTATATAATAAAAATTTAATGGGCACAAATACTTCTTCAATGTTTGAATTAAGTTATTACGATAAAAAGAGAATACATAACTTAAAATATTTTACGTGGATTGAGCAGCAGCAGAAAGATTTAAATGAGTTAAACGCACAATGGTATGATTATCCCGGATACTGGGAAAAAATTAGAAGTTTAACACCCCAAATTGATAATTTGATAAAAGAATTTAATAAAGAAGCCGGCTTATTATGATTGAGGTATTTAAGGTTCTTTAACAGCTTTCACAATCAAGGTTGCAAAACTATTTTTATTTATAAAATTTTCTACAATATCTTTATTTAATATTTCAAACTCTTTTGGTACGTACATATTAAATTATTACCTTAAGTTAATAATTAAATGCAAGATGTAAATTAATAAATTTTATTTAAATGTCACTGACTGCACTACTGCTCCAGCTGCTGCATAAATATCTTTGCTTCTGCGGCAAATGAGGGGTTTATCTCAACCGCATGATGATCGCGCGGACAGACAGAACCGCAATCCCCAACGCCAACGACGACCTCGCCGGCGCCCGCGATATGATCATCGACTGGTTCGTCAACGAGGCCTGGCGCATCACCAGCCCGAAGAAGCTGATTGCCGAGACCTGCCGGTGGTTGTTGAAGGCGGGCGTGCCGATGGTCCGTTTCAACGTCTTCATGTTCACCCTGCATCCCGACTTCTTCGGGGTCTTGCATCAATGGTCCAGCAAGACGGGCA
>JADFGB010000370.1 GCA_022567875.1 Bacteroidota bacterium
AATTAGTTTTATTTCAAAGGGCTTTGTTATGGAACAATTAAGTAAAATAACTGTACAAAAATAGAAATTACTATGAAAAAATTATTTGTCATATTGCTAATTATTTTAAGTTTTACTTTTTATGTAAAAGCTGATAATAAATCTAATCTTAATGCAATTTCAAAAACTCATAAGATAAACACTTTGTATTTAAACAAAATGTTAGTAAATAAGAATTTATTGAATTTACAAATAAATAAGGTTGATGTTAGAAATTATAAAAATAATTTTACTTTTAAATATTCTGATTTTGAATTAAACAAAAAATATTCTACACCACTTAACCATTTAACATTAATTAAATATTATCTTCCCTCCAAGACTCATGTTGAGTTAAATTTATACAACTTATTGGGCAACAAATTAAAAACTCTTGTAAGCACTACCAAAAATTCCGGCGAATATTATCTAAAATTTGATACTAACAAGTTAATACCGGGATTATATATTTATCAATTGAAGACCAATTTAGGAACAAGAACTCAAAAGATGATATATCTTAAATAGTATCATATGATACTTAAACTATTTAAATCATCAATTCTTTAATTGCATTTCAAAACCTCAATCATTAATTTTAATTCTTAATTACTAACGGAGAATAGTGCTAAGATGCTTAATATTGTAAAAAAATTATTTGGTGATAAATATGCTAAAAATCTAAAAGAATTATCACCTATCGTTGAAGAAATAAATCTAGAATACGAAAAAATAAAAGATTTATCGGATGATGAATTAAGACAGAAAACTTTAGAGTTTAAAGAAAAAATTCAAAACGAAACATCTGAACTTAAAAATAAAATTGAAGGACTTAACAAGCAGCTTCAATCAGATGAAGATTTTGACAGAATAAATATTTATGATGAATTAGATTCATTAGAAGAAGAACTTAATGAAACTTATGAATCTATTTTAGATGAAATCCTTCCCGAAGCTTTTGCTGTAATAAAATCTACGTGCATAAGATTACTAGGTACAACTATAATTGTTAGGGGTACAAAAGTAGAATGGAACATGGTGCCATATGATGTTCAATTAATGGGTGCTATAATACTTCATCAGGGCAAAATTGCAGAAATGGCAACCGGTGAAGGTAAAACCCTTGCAGCAACAATGCCTCTTTATTTAAATACGCTTACAGGCAGAGGAGTACATCTTGTTACTGTTAATGATTACCTTGCAGAAAGAGACAGTGAATGGATGGGAGAGATATTTAAATTTCACGGACTAACAGTTGGTGTTATCATAAATACAATGGACCCTTCAGAAAGAAAAAAACAATACCTAAGTGATATTACTTACGGAACGAATAATGAGTTTGGCTTCGATTATCTTAGAGATAATATGGCTATTGATCCTGAGCATCAGGTACAGCGAGAATATAATTATGCAATAGTTGATGAGGTGGATTCAGTCTTAATTGATGAAGCACGAACACCATTGATTATTTCCGGACCTGTTGAAGAGGATGACCAGCGGTTTGACGAAATGAAACCTAAAGTGGAAAGACTTTTTCGTCTTCAATCAAATTTAGTTGCACAAATTGTACAAGAAGCTGATAAATTACTTGCAAACGAAAATTCAAAAGATGATATAAGAGATGCAGGGATTAAACTGTTAAGGGCATACAGAGGATTACCCAAAAACAAAAAACTCTTAAAAACTTTAAGTGAACCCAGTAACAAAAAATTAATGCAAACTACTGAGATGGAATTTTTACGTGAGAAGGCAAAAAATATGTACATAATTGATGATGAGGTATATTTTGCAATCGATGAAAGAAATAATACAATAGATTTGACAGATAAAGGCAGAGAAGAACTTGCAAAAGGAAGTAGTATGGGTAAAGACTTTTTTGTATTGCCTGACCTGGGAACCGAGATTAACAAACTCGAAAAAGATACCTCACTTTCTGAAAGAGATATTAATAAAAAGAAAGATGCACTTTATGCAAGATATTCGGAAAGCAGTGACCGTATTCATACAATAAATCAATTATTAAAAGCTTACACACTTTTTGAGAAAGATGATGAATACGTAATTACTGAAGATGGAAAAATTGCAATTGTGGATGAGTTCAGCGGTCGTGTACTACCTGGCAGAAGATATTCTGACGGGTTACATCAAGCCATTGAAGCAAAAGAAAGAGTAAAAGTAGAAAAAGATACTCAAACTATGGCGACAATTACTCTGCAAAATTACTTTAGAATGTCCAACAAATTAGCCGGTATGACAGGAACT
>JADFGB010000036.1 GCA_022567875.1 Bacteroidota bacterium
CAATATTAGGTTTTTTGTTGGGCGGATTTGTAATGTTACTCTATTTTGGTTTTGGGATGATTCTACCATATTATTACCTGAAAAAAAGAAAAAAAGAATTTTTAGTAAAACTTGGGATGACCCGCTATATAATTCTAACTTTCTTATTTCTTATGATGATTGGTTTACCCATAAAAATTATTCTTAGACTTGCATTAAATATAAAATATATTTGGGTGACACCCTGGTTTAATATATAATTAAAATATTCAAATGATTATAAAATGTCACAAACACTAAAATTATAATCATCTATAATAACTAAGAATAATGACCAACGATAATAAAAATAAACAACCATATTCATTATACTTTTTTCTTTTAAGTATGCTGATTATTTGTCTTTCGTTTTGGGTGATATGGCATGAGAGCGTAAAATTGCGTCCTTGGAAAATGTATCAAAATCAATATAATGAATTAAAGAAACTGAAAATACAGGAAAAGTATGAAAAAGCAATGATTGAATTTAATAATCCTGAAGTTCAACAAAAATATGAAGAGTTGAAAAATCGTCTTAACGAAATTGAAAGGAATTTTTCAAATCCGGAAACACAGAAAGAATATTCAACTAATAAAAAAGATTATGATGAAATTCGAGAGATGTTAAGAATAAATAAAGAAAAATTTCAAAAAGCAAGAGGAAAATATCTTGAACTGGAATATCAATACTATAAAAATCAAAGAGAAGAGAATAAAACGAATTTAGCGATACTTGGAGACGAAGTTAAAGAGTTAGAAGAGAAAAAGGAACAACTACTTTCAAAAGAAAAAATATTTAAAGAAAAAATGCAAGCGTATACAATAGAAAAGGAAAGGATTACAGTTGAAATTCAAAACCTAGAAAAATCATTTACAGATGCAAAACAAAATTTGCAAATGTTAGATGAAATACCTATTGAAATTAAACAAGTTTTTATACAGGATATTAATAAAGCAGATCGCTGCCAATCATGTCATATCGGAATAAATGAACAACCAGAAATTGCAGAGCAACAACCTTTTACATCGCATACCGGATACTTTGTTTATTTAGGGAACCATAATCCGGAAGTATTTGGATGCACCGTTTGTCATAGGGGACAAGGCAGAGCAACTACCTCACCGGAAAAAGCACACGGATTGGTTGAACATTGGCTAGAACCTATGCTTAATGGCTATAATGTACAAGCTACGTGTCAAACATGTCATGGAGATATCAAGAAGATTCGGGGTGGAGATATTATTAAAAAAGGTTATGAATTAGTTGAAAAATATGGTTGCTATGGATGTCATAAAATTGCAGGTTTTGAAGATTTACGTAAAGTAGGACCAAATTTAACTGAAGTGGGTACAAAAGTGAATTATACTTGGCTGGTTGAATGGTTGAAAGATCCTAAAAAGTATTTTGAAGCTGCAAGGATGCCGCTATTTTATTTTTCACAAGAAGAAGCCGAAGCTGTTGCCGATTATCTTTTCAGTATTACAGTAGAAACAAGAGTGGATTATCCCAATGAGAAAATTAATTGGAATTTAGCTGAGCGGGGCAAAATTATATGGAGACAATCTCGTTGTAATATTTGTCATGCAACTAATAAAGTAGGCGGTACACATACGAAAATTTATGCTCCTGATCTTGGAAAAATTGGAAACAAGGTTAATAAAAAATGGCTTTTTAATTGGATAAAAGATCCAAAAAGTTATTTTCCCCAAACTAATATGCCACGCTATAGGTTTACAAATGATGAAATAAAAGCATTAGTTGAATATCTAAGTAGTGAGTATATTGATTGGGATTTCATTCCAAACTATATCGATCCGGTCCAAATTAAAGTTGAATCAATTGAAAAAGGAAAAGAAATAATTAGAAGTTATGGTTGTTTCGGATGCCATAATCTAAAAGGGATGGAAGAAATGATTCAAATAGGCCCCTTTCTTAAGCGGAATGAAGTAACTTATTTACGCGCAAGTGAAGTTGATGATAAGATTGGTATGGAACTTTCATCCATTGGAAGCAAAGCAATTGATAGATTAGATTTTGGTAAAATGAAAAAAAAGATTCCTAATGATCGTGTTAATTATCTGAAGCAGAAGTTGAGAGAGCCTAGAAGCTATCGTGATAATTTATTAATGCCGAATTTTCGTCTTCCGGAAAAAGATATTGAAGCACTTGTAACCTTACTATTAGGTTTTACTGATAAAAATATTCCTTCACGTTTCAAAGTACCTATGAATCTTATCAAATATAAGCCTTTGGGTGAATTTGCTAAGATAGTTAACGATATTAATTGTTTGAGCTGTCATTCTATATTAGGTGTTGGTAATGATTTTGCACCGGATCTTTCGATAGAAGGCAGTAAGGTACAAGAACAATGGCTTAGGGAGTTTCTTAAAAAACCTGATATTATTAGACCTATTTTAAAACAAATGCCTTTGTTTAAATTAGATTATAAGCGGCAAATGATCCAGGGTAATTTAACATATATTGAAATAGAAACAATTGTTCAATATTTTAAAAATGTTTTAGTCTCAGATGACATACCTAAAAAAATTCCGGAAAACGGACTTGAACTTGCTGAACAAATAAAGAGAGGGAATAAAATTTATACCGATAAAGGTTGTATAGGGTGTCATCAGATTGCTGAAAATGGTGGCGTAGTAGGTCCAAATTTAACTAATGTTGGCTCCAGACTAACAGAAGGTTATATTTTCAAACACCTGGAAAATCCCCAAGCATTAATTCCAAATATTATAGAACCTAACTATAAATTTTCCAAAGATGAGAGAATTAATTTAACACAATATCTTATGTCATTAATAAACAACTGAAATGAAAGTATTATTTTTAATAATAATTTCTCTCTTTGTAATATTTTTTAGCTGCACAGAAGAAATAGAAATTCCTAAAAATAACATTAGCATAAAAAATGATTTTTCAATCAGGGAAGGTAAAAGACTTTTTTTATATTATTGTTCACCTTGTCATGGAGAAAATGGAAATGGTTCCGGAAAATTTTTTGGTTACGGACTTAAACCTAAGCCGCCGGATTTTACAACCGAAGAATTTATAAAAAACAGAAATGATGAATTATTAATTTTAGCAATTTCTGGAGGTTCAATATCAGTAGGCAAATCCAATTTATGTCCACCCTGGGGAAATACATTCCACAAAGAAGAAATTAAATTTCTTGTTGATTTTATTAAGAAGATAAAACGTGTACCTAAAAAATCAGAGATAAAATAAGGTTTATTTATGCTAAAAATCTTCATCATAATAAAAAAAATAATTCTTACAACGTTATAAATCTTTTTGATTTACCGGATCTAAAAAAACATTTTAAAATAGGTTGCTTAACTGAGGTGATTATTATGATTACAACATTGTGGATATTTTAAGAATAAATGATAAATTAAATAACAGACCTATAAAATTATTAAACTTTGAAAAATCCAGTACTGATTTCTTCAATAACTTTTATTAATTGTCCCATCCATCAGCTGACGGATTGAATCTGTCGATCCTCGGTAACCATACTATTTCTTGCATATTTAATAATTTAGTACTATTTTTGTCACTCTAATTCGCCCGTTTACGGGCGATTTTTGTTTGTATGAATTTTAAAGATAAAAATATAATACGGCAAATTGCCGAAACTACTGCTGAAGATACTGGCTTCTTCTTAATAGATTTTATTTTAAGAGGGACTCCAAAAAAAAGAGTGATAGAAATATTTATTGACGGAAAAGAAAATGTTTCTGCCACAATTTGTGCTTCTATAAGCAAAAAGATTAGCAGTAAACTTGATGAGTTATTAATAGGGAATGATGACTACAAATTGGTTGTATCTTCACCCGGAACTGATACACCTCTAAAATATTTGGAACAGTATCACAAACACATTGGAAGAAAATTAGAAATTGTTGTTGATAATAAAACCAGCAAAAAGAAATTAACAGTAAAATTGTTAAAGATAGTAAATAACGATTTATATTTTGAATTTAATAATTCTGAACAAAAAATAAATTTTAATAAAATAATAAAAGCAAAAGTAATATTAAGTTTTTCTTAATGGAGATGTGATAGATGAATGCAGGTATAGTTGAATCATTTGCTCAAATGGTTAGAGCAAAAGGAATGGATAAAGATGTTCTAGAAAATATTATAGAAGATATTTTTGGATTGTTGGTTAAAAAGAAATATGGTGAAGAAGCAGTTTTTGACATTGTTGTAAATATGGACAAGGGAGATATAGAAATTTACCTTGAAAGAGAAATTGTTAAAGAAGTAGAAAACTTAGAAAGACAGATATCAATAGATGAAGTAAATAAAAAAGGTAACACGGAAGATTTAGAAGTAGGTGATGATTATGTTGAAAGCTTAGACCTGGCATCTTTTGGCAGAAGGTTAATTACTTTAGCTAAACAAAACTTAAACCAACGCATTCGTGAAATAGAAAAAGATGTTATATATAATGAATATTCAGAGATTGTTGGTGAAATTGTTGTCGGTGACATTTACCAAACAAGAAGGAACGATATTCTGGTTAATCATAATAAAAGAGAATTACTTCTTCCGCGTTCCGAACAAATCCCTTTTGAGCGTTACAGAAAGGGCGATACAATAAGAGCAATTATAAAAGAAGTTAAAAAAACACCGAGCGGTCCTGTTATTATTATTTCACGGTCTGATAATATGTTTTTGCGAAAACTTTTTGAAATTGAAATACCTGAAATTTATGACGGTATAATAGACATTAAAGGTATAGCAAGAGAACCGGGAGAAAGAGCAAAAATAGCTGTTGAATCACACGATGATAGAATTGATGCAGTAGGTGCTTGTGTCGGCATGAAGGGTGTTCGTATACACGCAATTGTAAGAGAATTAAATAACGAAAACATAGACGTAATAAATTATTCCGATGATCCAATTATTCTAATCCAAAGATCTTTAGCACCTGCTAAATTAAAACAAATTGAATTGGATGAAGATGAAATGAAAGCAGTAGTAAGTGCTGATAAAGATCAAATCTCATTAATAGTGGGAAGAAATGGAGTTAACATTCGTTTGGCAATTAAACTTACCGGTTACGAAATTGATATACTAAGAGAAGAGACACCTTTAGAAGAATACGAAGAAGATATGGAGCTAATTGATCTTAAAGAGGAACTAGGAGAAGAAACATATAACCTTTTAATTAATAATCGCTACGATACTGCTTTAGAAGTATTAAAAGCAGGTAAAGAAAAATTAAATGAAATTGAAGAATTGACAGAAGAAAAAATTGACGAAATAATAGAATTAATAAAATCTCAATATGAATAAAATAATTATTAATATTACAAGATAAAATGCCTGAGACTAAACCGAAAAAAATAAAAATATTTAAATTGGCATCAGAGAATAACCTCTCAGCAAAAGAGTTGTTAGAATTTCTCAGCAAGAAAGGACACGATGTAAAATCTATAATGTCCGTTCTTAATGAAGAAATGATAAAGGATATTTTTGATCATTACAAAAAAGATATTGATAAAGCAGAGAAACATTATAAAAAAATAGCTGAATACAATAAGAAAAAATCTAATAAAGAAGAAAAGGAAGTATCCATAACTACTATAGAGCCGAAAATTGAAATCAAAGAAGAAAAAGTAGAAGAGAAAAAGGAAGAAATTGTAACTGAAGAAAAAGAAGAACCTGAAGTAGAAAAACTGAAAGAAGAAAAGATTTTTAAAACTCCTGTAGAAATAGCTAAAGAAAAAGGGTTAAAAGTAATAGGCAAAATTGATCTTGGAGAGAAAAAAACTATTAAAAAAGAGGACAAAGATTCAAATGATTCATTAACTAAAGCAAAAAAGAAGAAAAAATTAAAAGGTAGAAAAAAGAAAAGTCAAGATGTTGAACCAGAAGCACCGGTTAAAAAGAAAAAAAGGATAAAGAAATTTGAGATTAATGAAAAAGATGTAAAGGCAGCCATCAGAAAAACAATGATGAGAATTGATGATAGCAAACCGACTGCTTCGAGAGCAAGTTATAGAAAGAAAAAAAGAAAAGAACGGGAAGAAGAAGAAGATAAAATACAGGAACAAAAATCTTTAGAATCTAAAAAAATAATAATTACTGAATTCACTTCAGTAAATGAACTTGCTAATTTAATGGAAGTACCTGTTAGCGATGTAATTGCAAAATGTATGGAATTAGGTATAATGGTTTCAATAAATCAAAGACTTGATGTTGAAACCATTACGCTTGTAGCAGATGAATTTGAATTTGAAGTTGAATTTGTCGAAGAATTTACATTTGATATACTTGAAGATACACCTGACGATCCGGATACCCTTGAACCAAGATCTCCTATTGTAACAATAATGGGACATGTTGACCATGGAAAAACATCCCTGCTTGATTATATAAGAAAAGAAAACGTTGTTGGTGGAGAATCCGGTGGAATTACACAACATATTGGTGCATATAAAGTTGATGCCGGTAATGGAAAACATATTGCATTTTTAGATACACCCGGGCATGAAGCTTTTACTGCAATGAGAGCAAGAGGAGCTCAGCTAACTGATATTGTTGTGCTAATAATTGCAGCTGATGATGCAGTTATGCCCCAAACTGTTGAGGCAATTAATCATGCTCAAGCTGCTAATGTTCCTATTGTAATAGCAATAAATAAAATTGATAAACCCGGCGCAAATCCTGAAAAAATCAAACAACAGTTAGCAGATAGAAATATTCTTGTTGAATCATGGGGTGGTAAATACCAGTGTGTTGAAATGTCTGCAAAGACAGGTGTGAATGTAGAAAGTCTTTTGGAAACAATATTGCTTGAAGCGGAATTATTAGAATTAAAAGCAAATCCAAATAGACCTGCTCGCGGAGTTGTTGTTGAAGCACAATTAGATAAAGGCAGAGGAATTACAGGAACAATTCTAATACAAAAGGGAACATTAAAAATTGGAGATCCATTTGTTGCAGGTATTTATCAAGGCAAAGTAAGAGCAATATTTGATGAAAGAGGGAATAAAATTACTGAATCTCCTCCTTCTACACCTGTGCAGGTGCTTGGTTTTGAAGGAACACCACAAGCGGGTGATACTTTTATAGTTGTTGATACGGAAAGACAAGCAAGAGAAATCGGATTAAAAAGACAACAACTTAAAAGAGAACAGGAACAAAAACAAGTTCATCATATTACTTTGGATGAAATTGCAAAACAAATTAGTATTGGCGGTGTAAAAGAGCTTCCTCTTATTGTTAAGGGTGATGTAGACGGTTCAATAGAAGCACTATCTGATTCATTGATGAAACTATCCACTGAAGAAGTTAAAATTAGAGTTATTCATAAAGGAGTTGGTGGAATATCCGAAGGAGATGTTTTACTTGCTTCTGCCTCAAGTGCTATTATAGTTGGTTTTCAAGTAAGACCAAATTTAAATGCCCGTAAATTAGCAGAAAAAGAAAAAGTGGACATACGACTTTATAATGTTATTTATGATGCAATAAATGAAGTTAAATCAGCACTGGAAGGTTTGCTTTCTCCAATAATCTCTGAAGAAGTTACCTCAACTATTGAAGTGAGAGATATTTTTAAAGTACCAAAAATTGGCACAGTAGCCGGCTGTTATGTATTAGATGGTAAAGTTACACGCAATAATAAAGTAAGACTAATAAGAGACGGTATTGTTATTCATCAAGGTGAAATAAATGCCTTGAAGAGATTTAAAGATGATGTAAAAGAAGTAGATGCCGGATATGAATGCGGAATAAGCTTAAATAATTATAATGATATAAAAGTCAGTGAGG
>JADFGB010000037.1 GCA_022567875.1 Bacteroidota bacterium
TTTTGTTGCATCCAATACTGCCCCGGGTTTTATCTTCACTCCTTTATTTATAAAAATATCTCCTCTGTTTATACAATGCACTCCGGCAGGCATTGTTTTTATAAATGAAGATTTAAACTTTTTTGTGAAATAATTACAATCATTAATTAATTCTTCTTCATTTTTCTTTATTAAATCCCAAATATAATCTGTTAATTTTACATCAATTTGCTCAGAAGCAATATGCTTAAAATAATTTTTGTTAAATTTTTCGGGCAGATTTTTTTTAAAAGATAACAGCTTTTTGCCTGATAATTTTACTGCTATAATATTATTTCCGGATAAAAAAAGTTTGTTTTCAGATTTTTTGGTTTTTAATAATTTTGATAAATCTTTATTAAATAATATCCTGCCATTTATAAACAAACACTCATCATCGGTTATCTTATTTAACTCAGTTTTAGGGTTTTGCTCTTTTACCGATTCAACCAAATATTTTCGGCAGTGAAGTGAAATCTTTTTTCCGGGAAAATGGCGTTCAATTTTCTCGCGTAAAGTGTTTATACCACAAACTAAATCATAAACCGGCCTGGAGAGCGTTAATGGGTTAAATTGTTCTATTTTATCGTCTTCAAAAATACAAATCTGCATTGCAAAGTCTTTATATAATTACTGTTAATAATTTAGCATTTTTAAAAATAATAATCTTTTTCTAATTAGCTAAATACAAATAAAAAAGTGATTTTATTTAAAATAAAAAATCCGGCAGTTGCCGGATTAAAGACCCAATATTTATAATTATTATTTCTTTTTAGCATATTTTTTGTTGAATTTCTCAACGCGTCCGGCTGTATCAAGTAATTTCTGTTTCCCTGTAAAAAACGGATGCGAGCCACTTGAAATTTCTAACTTAACTAGTGGATAAGTATCTCCGTCTTCCCATTTAATTGTATCTTCTGTACTAATAGTAGATTTTGTCAAAATAGAAAAGTCACAAGAACCATCTTGAAATACTACAGGCCTATAATTTGGGTGTATTCCTTTTTTCATCGTATGTCCTTAATTATAATAATTATATATAAAAAATGTAAGTGCAAATATACAGAAGGGAGACAAAAAACACAATAAAAATGAAACTTAATATTAAGAGTTTTCATTTATTATCTATTACTGTTTCTAAGCAATGCCTCTATTCTTTTTCTCATTTGTTCAATTTGAGCTCTTTTAAGTCTTTGTAAATATATTTGTTTATAATCCAACCCTCGTTTATTTATAATACCGTTCTGTGAAACATAAGCAGGAATACTTCCATAATAATATGAGTTAGATTGGGTTGACCTCCCTGTTATTCTGATTCCTAAATTGGGATCATTTGTTGGACTTGTTTTTTTATTAGATTTATTTTTAAAATTAAATTGTGTTGTTTCTGTTGAATTAAATATATCATTATTAGTCTTTTGTTTTGTTTTATTTTCAACTATTGTAGAAATAACATCTGTCCTAACTCTCGGGCTAACTAATAAAGGATTTTCATCAATAGAGGGAACAAAAATATTTGTTAGAAAAAATATTAATACAATTGCAACAGCAAATCCTGTTGTAGGTATAAGACGAGACGGTAAAAATAATTTATCAATAAAACTTAGTTCATTTTCAAATTTATTTTGACTAATCCTGTCAAATAATTTTTGTTCAAAATTAAGTGGTACCTCAATTTTTTTTAGGTTTTGTAAAACCTTTTTGACCTCATCATATTTGGAGTCATCATTAAAATTTTTCATTTTATTTCTAATCCTTGTAAATATGTTTTAACAATTTTTGAAGTTGTAATCTCCCTCGGTTTATTCTTGATTTTACAGTACCAACTGTAATGTTCATTATCTCTGCAATCTCTTCGTAAGACAACTCCTGAATATCACGTAAAATTACTGCTTGCCTGTATGCAGAAGAAATTTTTAAAATCGCTTGCTGAATTAATTCATACTTTATCCCACTATCGGTTTCAATATCCGGTCTGTATCTGTTATCAGGAATTTCATAATTTTCATTATTTTCTTTGCCGTAAGCATTTATGGAAAACATCTTCCGGCGTTTTTGTCTTTGTAATTCAGTTCTTGCTAAATTTCCTGCAATTGTGTAAATCCAAGTAGAGAATTTAGCAATTGACCGATACGAATCTTTGTACCTATAAACTTTAATCATAGTTTCCTGTACAACATCAGTACACGCTTCGTAATCACCAAGAAATCTAAAAACATAATTCATAAGAGGGTTTTTATACCTCTTTACAAGAATTTCAAAAGCAGAAATAGTATTGTTGTTTTGAAATTCAACTATGAGTTCTTCATCAGATAAATCGTTAAAATTTTTCTCAGTCAATTATATTTTACTTTTTATTAATAAAAATGTTTCCTAAACAATACAATAAATTACTTATTTTTTGTTAAAATCTAAAAAACTTAGATTTTATTATAAATGTGTACCAAATAAAGGACAGTAAAAAAATTAAGTTTAAATACTTTTAAGATTGAAACATTTCAGCAAAAAGTATTGTGGTTAAAGTTTTTTTATCAGCATTAGTTGTTTTTATTGCAATATCAGCTTTTAACAGCGCTCTTGAAACACTTAACAAATCCTTATCAGTGTAAGACCTTCTCAGCTCTCTACATTTAGAATAATAAAATGGATGAATTCCTAAAATTTTTGCTCCTTCACCCTGAGAGATTTTATCTCTGTCTAATTCAAAAACCCTGGAAACGGTCAAAAAATATCTGGTAAAGTAATTCAAAATTTCAGTTAATTCTTTGCCGTTATCTAACATATTAAATGCAATTTTAAGAGTTTCAGAACTATCTTTTTTAGCAACGGCATCTTGAAGATCAAATATCGAAAATTCTTTTAATGAAATGGCGAGTTTTTTAATATCATCAAATGTTATTTCCGTTCTTTCACCAAGATAAGTAAATATTTTTTCGAGTTGAGCCTCGAGCATTTCACGGTTTTCTCCGACGAGGTCAGCAAGAAGTTGTGCATTTTCATTTGTTAATGTTTTATTATTAGATGCTGCAAATAAAGACAACCATGATAAAAGATATTTTCCTTTTAATGCTTTTGCCTCGTAAAGATAATTTAGTTTGTCTAATGTTTTAAATGGTTCAGCTAATTTTTTTGGCAGGTTTCCGTTGTTAATTATTATTAGAACTGTAAAATCAGAAGGCGAATCAGCATAATTTTTCAGTTCATTTTTATCTTTTATTTCTTCAAATTCTTTTAAAACAATTAACTTCTTTTGAGAGCCGAAAGGAAATGTTGAAGCATTAGAGAGTACGTTTTGCAGGGTTACTTCTTTACCGTGAAAAATTTCTTTATCAAATTCGGATGTAATAAAAGAATCAACTCTTTCGGAAATAATTTTTAATGTTAAATTAATGTTATAACTGTCCTCGCCGAATAAAAAGTATATCGGTTTAATTTCTCCTTTTTTTATTTCATCTTTTATGTATAGTATTGATAAAGGCATATTAATTTTTATTTTTATTAACTCAACATCTGGAAATGAATTCTATAGTCCAAATTATGATGTGAAGAGACCTGAATTTATGTTACAAAAAAAAAAGGTCCCTGCCAGGAAAATAGTACCCATAACTCTTTTGCCAAGGGATAAGTACGGTTTGGTTGATTGGGCCGCGGCCGCTCGACAGGGGATATTAAATCCCAAACCATCTCTGGAAGATACTTTCAAAGATGAGAAGCTGCTTGATCTCGATATTATTATAAAATCAAAAAGAAGGTTTATGCCGAATGTTTTGTTTCCTCATGACACCCATACTTATTGGCTCTCATGCAAAAATTGCCATCCAAAGATATTTGTTCCCAAAAAAGGAGGAAACCCTGAAATGACCATGTGGAAAATAACAAGAGGACAATATTGCGGCCGGTGCCACGACAGAGTTGCTTTCCCAATCAGAGAATGTTACCGATGCCACATGGCAAGGATACCAGAGAATCTTCCCAATGTGAAAAAGCATAAAAATATAATTGAATAGACAGGACTCCTGGAATAATGATTATGAAACTGGTTAGAGCAAAAATTATTATGCTGTAATTCATTTGAATTCATTACTTTATATAAGATTCCTCCCTGCCCTTCAAAATTTCAATTGACAATGTTTTTCAGATTGAATTAAAATCCTACTCTAGACTCATTTGTCTGTTTTGAAATATTTAAAATTATACGGATAAAAAACGCGACCTTATCTATTTTTTAAAAATCAATTTTTTAACAGGAGGGAGGGAGTGAAAATTGAATAGAAACATAGTTATTATTTTTTCTTGTTTAATCTTTTTTGGAATGTTATTTCCATTAATTCCGGGTACAAACACCGAAGTTGCCGCCGAATATGCTGATAAAGTGCTTAATAATTTCGCGTCTGATTCAGGGATGCGGCCTGTAGTTTTTCCTCATTGGACCCACAGAATTCGTATTCGCTGCAAAGTTTGCCATGCAGACCTTGGTTTCCGGTTTCTAAAGGGGTCTAATAAAATCACAATGCGAGACATCGCGAAGGGAAAATTTTGTGGCGCCTGTCATAACGGCAAAATCGCCTGGCCGGCTTACTTTTGTGACCGCTGTCATTCAGGGAAAATGCCTGAAGGGAAAATACTGATGCCGAAAATGGCCGGAGAAAATCCTAGTTAAATCAACTTTTAAGGAGGTGAATGAGTTAATAATGTTTTTTAAAAAAAATAAATTATTTTTCTTTCTATGTTTAGTAATGATTTTTACTTTATCAGTTTCTATGCCTGTTTTGGCTCAAGATGAAGATGAAGATGAAGCTGTAGAAAAAGCGCCTGAAAAAAAAGAAGAAAAAGCTCCGCAAGTGAGTGAAAAAGAACAACAACTTAGACAACCCCTTATGTAAAGTAAATATGATAATGCATCTCCTGGTATGCCACCGCTTGAAACGCAGAGTCGGGAAGATTTTCCGCCTCCCGCTTATATACCTGGACCGGATTCCTTTACCGATGAAAAACATCCTGTCTTCAAAGTTAGAAGAGATAATACAGCTTCATCCAAAAACAAATTTAATAGCTTTAATCGTTTATTGAAATGGGACCATACTCCACCGTGGGCACACCCCACCGAAGACGGGTTGCATGATTCGACGATGGATTCAACACAAAATGAAATATTACCTCCGGAATTGGGGATGAGTAATCTCTATCCGGATAAATTTGGTAATATGGTGAATTGGGTTACAGCAATGGGAGTTCCATCAGTGGCTATGCCTGATGTGCCAAACCCGGAGCAGCAAATAACTCCTCTTGAGCGAATAGGCCTGGAGTTTGAAGAAATGGGGTTTTTTGACTTAGAAGTAGAAATTCCAGCGGTAGGGTTAATTAACAATGTAATATTTCCGCACGCTCCTCATACCGTCTGGTTAGCATGCAGCAATTGCCATGAAGCACAATCGTTTCCTGAGCCGATTTTCAATCCGGAAGAAGGCTCTAACCCTATTACAATGCGTGCTATTGTTGAAGGTAGATTCTGTGGGGTTTGTCATTCAGGCAGGTTGGAAAAAGTAGCTTTCCCTCTGGCAGATTGTAAACGATGCCACTCAGGACCGGATAAAACCGAACCAACAGGTATGAAAGATTATATGTTAGAACAATTGAAAAATCAGTAATATTTTGAACTACTCTAATCAATAAAGTAATCTCAAGACAGAGAATATCTATTTTAAAAAATTGAAGATTCCCCGTGGCAAAACCACGGGGAATGCGCTCGTCAGGCACGTTCACATTTCAACCCATTCTTCATTTCTTTTCTGAAAAATTCCTGCTGATAAGAGTTTATTTGAAAGACATATCTCAGTAACTTTTCGCGAAAGGTCCGTATTAAACTCTAATGCAAGAGTGCATCTGGAACTGATTTTCCGTGGTTTTATCGTCGGCCGAACTCGTATCTGGTTCTGCTTTAAAAGTTTTTCAGCCGGCAGAGCGCCATGGTTGGAGTTGAAGACGGCTATTGCTTTTAGTTTGCTCATTGATGATCGGTCAGCTCCATGGGCTCCACAGGAAAATCAAAATTTAAACCAATTTGGAGATTTGCTGACAGCTGATAGCTGAACGCTTACAGGAATGACTATCATTGCAGGTTAATAAAATTATAAAAAGCAATACGGAGAAAATTCTATTTTAAGTATAATAATATGTAAACTTCATACAGGAAAAAAACATATTATATCTCGTTTATCACCATTAATTCTCGTACTAACCATTATTATCTGTAGTTGTAGTAAAGTCGAAAATACCCGTGTCAGACTGGATAAATATGGTGGAAATTTTGACAGCGAAACCTTTAACAAAATTGCCGAATCGGGTGATGAAAAGTTGTTAAAGCTTTTTCTCGATTCAGGAATACCGGCAGATTCAAGAAATATCCTGGGCAACACACCGCTCATTTCAGCCGCCAAAGAGGGGAAAACCGGAATTGTAAAAATCCTATTAAATAACGGAGCGGATATACAGGCTCAAAGCAAAAACGGGTGGACTCCTTTAACATATGGAGCTTTAAGCGGCATTGTTCCTATAGTAAAAATGCTTATTGAAGCAGGAGCGGATATACATAGTGTTAACGCGCATAAAGAGACAGCTTTAATGAAGGGCGCATTAGGGGGCAATCCGGCAGTAGTCAAGCTGCTACTTGAAAACGGGGCAAGAATTGATGACAAAAATCATCAAGGATGGACGGCCATTATGTACGGGATGGTTGGTAAAGATCCTGGAGTGATAAAAACACTTACATCCGCAGGGGCAAACATTAATGAAAAATATGTTTATGGTGAGACGCCTTTAATCGCCGCTGTTATATTAGGCGATGCAGATATAGTACGTATTCTGATACCTGCCGGAGCAGATATTAATTTAAAAAATGACACAGGGATGACTCCTCTAATGTATGCAGCAAAATACGGTCATTCAGAGGTTTTGGAGGAACTGCTAAAACATGGGGCAAAAATTAACGAAAAGAGTAATAACAGTTGGACTGCCCTGCAATTTGCCGAGGCAGGAGAACATGCTAAGATTGTAAGAATCCTGGAAAAGGCTGGTGCAAACTAAATCAGGGACTGTCAGATATTAACTTTTGCGTATGACACAGAATTTCTCAATAGAACAAAAAGTCTCGCGGAGCTTATCCTGAGTTCATCTGAGAGATTCTTCGCTTCGCTCAGAATGACAAAGCGAAGGGCTTAGAATGTACAAGCGAAGGGCTCGCCTTTTTACTCCAAAAAAGAAGATAACTAACCTACTATTTTCTTTAATGAATCAATAAAATAGTCTGTTTCCTGGATTGTATTGAAAATGCTGAAACTCGTCCTGATTGTTCCCTCCGGGAATGTTCCGATAGTTTTGTGGGCGCAGGGAGAGCAATGCAGTCCAACCCGTACCATAATTTGATATTTTCGATCAAGCGCAGTCGCAATATCAGCAGGATCTTTACCTTCTATATTAAATGAGACAACTGCGGTTTTTTCTTTTGATGACAGTGGACCATAGATGCGAACACGTTTAACCTCTTTTAACGTGTTTAAAAAAATTTCAGATAGCATATCTTCATGTTTCTTGATCGCTTGAATTGATTTTTTACTGATATATTCTATGCCTGCTTTGAGACCCGCTATTCCGAGAGTATTAAGTGTACCACTCTGGAATCTATCCGGTAAAAAATCAGGCTGTTCGGATAACTCCGAATTACTGCCTGTTCCTCCCTCAATTAATGGTTTGAGATTCAACCCCTCACTA
>JADFGB010000371.1 GCA_022567875.1 Bacteroidota bacterium
AACAGAAGATAAATTATAAAGTTGCTAAATTCCCTTGGGCAGCATCCGGTAGAGCAACAACTATCGACAGGAAAGACGGCGTAACAAAATTAATTGTGGATCCGGAAACCGAGAGATTATTAGGCATTGGAATCTGCGGGCCAGGTGCCGGAGAGCTAATTGCAGAAGGCGTTCTTGCTATTGAAATGGGTGCCAACCTAACTGATTTAAAATTAACAATTCACCCCCACCCGACTTTATCCGAAACAATAATGGAAGCAGCTGAGGTATTCTTTGGACAAAGCACACATATTTACAGGCCTAAGAAAAAGTAAATATTATTACTTTTTTAGTTTTTTGAGATGTCTTTATTAAAATAATGTTAATTGAACGACACATATTTATAAACGATTAAATTATATTTTTTAATAAAAATTGTGGAGAAAAAATAATGGCAAAAGCAATTTGGAACGGTAAAATAATTGCTGAAAGCAATAACTGTGAAATATTAGAAAGAAATTTTTATTTTCCGTCAGACTCGATAAATAAGTCTTATTTTAAAAACAGCGATATGAACACCGTTTGTCCATGGAAAGGAACCGCAAGTTATTATGATGTTGTAGTTGACGGACAAGTTAATAAAGACGCAGCCTGGTATTATGAAAATCCTTCTGATGCTGCCAACAACATTAAAGGATATATTGCATTTTGGAGAGGCGTAAAAATTGAAGAATAATTACATAAATCCATTTATCATAAAAAAGTAAATAAATTTAAAGAATATATATATCTTACTGCAATACTTAAACTAATTTTATAAATTCTTTTTTGTAGTGAGATATTATTTTTTTAAACCGACATTTATAATTATTTATGTTATAATTTTATTTTCATTTAAAATAATTGCACAAAATAAAATTATATATGCTGCTAAAACCCCCGTCCCTCCGGTAATTGACGGAATACTTAATGACTCCGTTTGGAATATTGCCAAACCAATTTCAGATTTTCTTCAGCAGGAACCAATCGCAGGGAAAACACCCTCTCAAAAAACCGAAGTAAGAATTTTATACGATGATAAAAATATTTATGTCAGTTTTATGTGTTATGATACCGATCCTAAAAAAATTGTAGCCAGGGCATTAAAACTTGACGGCGCTTGGGGAGCCGATGACAACATCTCTTTAATATTTGATACCTTTAACGATAAAAGAAGCGGGTACTGGTTCGGGACTAATCCGCTAGGAATGAGAGATGATGCTCTCTTAAATGGTTCTGGCTTTGGAGGTTTTAATGAACAATGGCACGGGATATGGGATGTCCGTTCTGCTATTGTAGACAGTGGATGGAGTACAGAACTAACATTTCCTTTTTCAACATTTAAATTTTATAATAAACCTGTACAGACGTGGGGAATTGAATTTACAAGAAGTATTGCAAGAAACGGCGAGACTATAAGATGGTCAACAGTTGGTAAAGATATCCAATTTTTTGATCTATCAAAACAAGGCAAATTACTTGGCATAAAAGGAATTAAAAGAGGCAACCCTGTTTACTTAAAACCGTTTATTACTGCCGGCACTGAAAAAGGTGAAACCAGAAACAGCACTTTACACGAAGTTGGTTTGGACATTAAATACGGTTTAACACAATCACTTTCTTTGGACCTTACTTTTAACACAGATTTTGCACAGGTGGAATCGGATAGGGCAGTAATTAATCTATCACGTTTTCCTTTCTTCTTTCCCGAACAGAGAGAGTTTTTCTTAGAAGGAGCAAATATTTTTAGCTTTGGCTTTGGCGGAAGGGACAATATTTTTTACAGCAGAAGAATTGGAATAAGTGATGAAAATGAAATATCTATTATTGCCGGTGCAAAACTTGTAGGTAGAACAAACAATATGGAACTCGGAATTTTAGAAATACAAACATCCGCCGAAAAAGGAGAGCCTGGAACAAATTATGGTATAGCTCGTGTTAAATTTGATATTTTTGACCAATCTTATGTGGGAATTTTCTTCTCAAACAAATTATCATTTAATGATTTTAACAGGTCTGTAGGTGCCGATATACTTTTACGGATAAGTAAATTTTTAAATGATAAAAATCTTGCATTCGGATTGCGTGTTGCAAAGACAGATGAAAAGCACGGTGGAAAAAATTCGTGGGCAGGAAGAATGTTTATAGATTATTCAAATGATTTAATAGATCAATTTATGTCATACGGTTTTATTCAGCAAAAATTTAACCCTGGCATTGGTTTCATTTC
>JADFGB010000372.1 GCA_022567875.1 Bacteroidota bacterium
TGGGCGATAGAAAATGTTATAAGTTATTATAAACCATTGATAAGACCTTACAAAGTGGGTAATCATTTCTTTTGGAGTAATTTTAATATTCCAAATTTTAAGGAAGAAAAAAGAGGAATTAGGAGAGATAAATCAACTAATAAAGAAATCGGTTTGGTTTTTAATGTCCACAAGTCAGATGAATATTGTAATCTTTTTAATAATGATTTTTGTATAAAAATTAAATGGGAGAAAATTTATAGAGATTCTTTATCTGATTCTTATTTATACGTTGAATTAACCAAACCAATGAGAGGCCCACAAGATCCTGTTATACTTTCTAAATACGAATTTAACTTTGATATAAATGAAGCAAATAATTATGGCTGGCTATCAAAAGATAAAAAATTCTTTTCTTCAGAAAGTTTGGCAAATTATCTGTTTAAAATATTGTTAGATAAAATAGAAAAAGAATTAGAGTAAACAAAAGACCGACAGCTCAAACCGTCAGCATTTTCAAGCTTTAGGGTTCGTAATTTCGTGTAATGTTTTTTGTTTAAAGTTGTTCTATTAAATAAATGATTTAATGGCTAATTAATTGTTAACCTATTTATAATTAAAATTATAAAAAACATTGTTAGAGCAACTAAAAATTTAAAATAAAAAAAGCTCCAATTACCTTATCTTTGCTTAATTGAAGTCTATAAAAAGCCTTGAAATTATCTCAAAATAATCTTCGATTGAAAAAGAAAATAGAAAATCTCAAAAAAAATAATTTATTTTAAAAATTAAAGGGCGACATATATGTCGCCCCTACATATTTTTAAAAGAAATATTTACCAAATCTTAACAACTTTATCTTCCGGCATTCTCATTTTATCACCCGGTTTAACATTGAATGCTTCCCAGAATTCCGGCATATTCCTAAGTGGACCGAGCACTCTGTATTTACCCGGTGAATGTGGATCGGTTTTAATTCTTAATCTTAATGCCTGATCCCTCATATTATTTTCCCAAACCTGAGCCCACCCGAAGAAGAATCTTTGAGCAGGTGTGAAACCGTCCAACTTTTTATTCCTTTTATATTCCTCGGTGTTTTTAAAAGCAGTAAATGCAACTGTTAAGCCTCCTAAATCTGCAATGTTTTCACCGGCAGTTAATTTACCATTAATATGAAGTGAATCTATCGGTACATAAGAATCAAATTGGTCAAATATTTTTTGTGCTCTTTTATCAAATCTTTCCCCGTCTTCTTTTGTCCACCAATCTTTTAAATTGCCGTCAGCATCAAATTTTCTTCCTTGATCGTCAAAGCCGTGTGTAATTTCGTGACCGATTACGGCGCCCATTGCTCCATAGTTTATTGCATCATCAGCATTTTGATTGAAGAAAGGAGGCTGTAGAATTGCTGCGGGAAATACAATTTCATTTCTTGTTGGACTGTAATAAGCATTTACAGTTTGAGGAGTCATTCCCCATTCAGTTTTGTCAACTGGTTTTCCCAGCTTGTTCATATTTCTTTTGAATGCAAAAATCCTTCCTCTTATTACGTTGCCAATATATGATTCTCTGTCAACATCTAAATTTGAGTAATTTTTCCATTTATCAGGATAACCTATTTTTACACCAAAAGAATTTAATTTATGAAGGGCTTGTTTTTTTGTTGCATCGCTCATCCAATCAAGATTTTCTATTCTGCTTTTCATTGCAGCTTTCAAATTAACCACAATCTTAGCTGCTCTTTCTTTTGATTCGGGGGGGAATGTTTTTTCAACATACAATTGCCCCACCGCTTCACCGAGATAAGCATTAATGGTTCGCATAACTCTTTTCCATCTTGCAGATTGGACTTTTGATCCACGCAAGTATTTTCTGTAAAATTCAAAATTGGCAATATCAAAATCTGAGCTTAAATAAGATGCTGACCTGTTAATAAAATTCCAGGTTAAATAAACTCTCCAATCTTTAATAGGAACCTGTTTAATCATTTTATTTACTTCTTTAAAGAATTTTGGCTGCGCAACGTTGATATAATCAGGAGTGCTAAATCCCAAATAGGTAAAATAATTATCCCAATCCAGATAGGGAGTGAGTTTTTTAATTTTTGTAGAAGACATTTTATTGTATGTTTTGTGCGGGTCTCTTCTTTCAACTCTTGTCATTGATGCTTTTGCAAGTCTGGTCTCAATTTTCATAACTGTATTAGCATTATTTTCTGCTTCTGTTTTTTGATAACCGAGCAAGCTAAACATTTTGGAAACA
>JADFGB010000038.1 GCA_022567875.1 Bacteroidota bacterium
GATAAAGCCTCCGCCAGCGATTGCGGGCAGTACGTTAATAGGAAACGCTGCCAGCACCACTGGTAAAAAGCTAATTACAACCAGTACGATACCGATACCTAACAGTAATCGACCTATATTTCTGCTTGATATGATTTACCTCACTTTCCGGCCTACTTTAAGTGGCCTGAAATGTTTATTTCAAAGCTTACAACTTCACCATCTTGCGAAAAACAATACCTTACTTTGGCATCATAACCTTTTTCTTTTAAATACAAAGTACAAAAGCTAGTATCTAAACCTCCTGAAAAACCTAATATAACTTTCATTTTCTCTCCAAACATTTTTATAAATGATAAATTACTCTGTCAAAGTTTTCTTATTCAGCATTTTCATCAATTGAAACTACAAGTATTTTTAGTAATTCTTTATCTGTAATTTTTAATCAGAATAAAGAAGCTATAAACTTATCTAACTTCACTTAGGGTTTATATTAAAAGTTAATTGAAATTCATTTGAGAAAAAAAAGAGACTCCAAAAATTAATAAAAAACTTAAGGAGTCTCTTAAAGAAAAATAATGAAATAACTATTAAAAATCTTAACGGGTTTGTTAAAACAATAGGTCAGACATCGCCCCCCAAATCGAACCTGTAAAAACACAATTGGAATTATTCAAATATTACACAGAGAAAGCCAAACTCATATTGAATCAATACCTTGAGGTCTTGTTTCCATTTACTATTTTTCCAAGATAATAGATTATGGTTTGATTTTTTTAATAACTCCAAAATATTATTTTTCACCTTTTAGTGTTTCACTATTTGGTGAAAAATTACATCCCTATTTTGAGCCATTTTCTTAAAAATACATCGCAAAAAAAGTAATGTTTGTTTTCAGCATATATTATTCCTTCTTCCATCAAATTATTTATTGCTTTTTTTAATGTTGAAGGAGCAACTCTATTATCTGATAATAAATCTTTCCTAAAAAGATTCTTACCGTCATTCTTTATAATAATTTCTAAAGCAAGCCTTACAGACCTACTGAAATTTTCATACAATATTATATATTCTTCATTCTTACTGTTGATTATATTTTTATAGCTATAATTTATCAATTCATTAATTGGAACATTGTTATTAATCAACATTAGATTGAATATTTCATTACAAAGCAGTTGAATATTATAAGGTACCGAACCGGCTAACTGATAAATAATTATAGCATGCTCTTTTTTAAATTCTTTATTAATTTTAATAAAATTCTTATGTATAAAAATTGAATATTCCTTTTCCTGAATTACGTCCAAATATTTTGTTTTACCAATTTTGAAAAGAGGATTATTTGAATTATTAAATATATCTTGAAATAAGTGATGCTTAGAACCGCAAAATACATAACTAACTTTATCGTGATGCTGAATTAAAGTTCTTAACTTTTTTTGAAAATCAAAGCCATTAAGATTTATCACCTCTTGAAACTCATCAAAAAATACCGCTACGGTTTTATTTTCTTCAGAAAGTTTCTTTGGCAATTTCATAACATCTTCAAAGGCTTGAACTCTTTTGTTGGGTAAAATAGATAATTCAATTTTAGGGTTGCCGTCTTTATCCAATGTAATTCCAGGTGTTATTCCCGTTAAAAAATTTCTAAGTGTAAGCAATAATTTTTCTAAAGTAAGTTTAGAATGTTCAGCATATTGATTGGACATTACATTTATAAATTTTTCAACTGAATTTATATTGTAAAAATCAATATAAAGGCCAACAAAATTTTTGTGTTTCTTTTTCAGTTCGTCAAAAGTTTTTAGCACAAGTGAAGTTTTACCATACCGGCGAGGTGCATATAATATAATGTTTTGATGATTTATAATCTCAGTTGATATTTCATCAATTTCCTTTCTGCGGTTAAAAAACTGTTTCCCTTTTACAACCTTCCCAAAAGCAAAAGGATTTGTTGTAATTTTCATAATAACTCCATCCTATTATTTTTCACTAAAAGGTGTTTCACTAATTAGTGAAAAATAAAGAAAAATATTAGGAACAGCAATTCTATTAATTTTTTCCTTTTACTTTTAGCGTTATCTGTTAATATTTTTAAACACTTACAAATAAAAAAAGTCCACCTCAAAGAGATGGACTTTTTAATTAAAATGAGATTTTTTATTAATTTATACTTTTACTTTCTATAATTTCTATAAACTAAAATTAAAAGTACCCATTATTATACGACCATTAAAGCCAAATTGATTTACTTCCCAAGGATATTTAAATCGACCGCCTAAATCTGTTACAAAATCTCCTTTCGTATCAATTACATCCGGATAAACATTAAATACATTATTTATTATAAAACCAAAGGAAATATTTTTATTAACTTTATAATTAATATTTAAATCGGTTAGTACTTTTGCTGAAAATGTCTGATCAAAATCGGCATCGTTGGTCGGTAATGGTCCGTTGCCTAAATCAACACCGTTCAAACCGTTGTTAACATGCTGCCAGGTAACCTCGCCAAAATAAGTTGCAGATACATTAACGGTTAAGGGTTCAAAATCATACGACAAACCTAGAATAACTTTTTCTGTTGGTCTTGCAGTTAATATACGAGATTGTTCTTTTCTGTCAAAAATTTCCAACCCGTCTGCTGCAAGAACGGCAGGTGTATTAATTTTTCCGTCTATTGAATGGTCAAGAATTGAAACAGCAGTGTGTAATTTTAATTTTCCGTATTTGTAACTTGCAACAACATCAACACCTTTAGTAATTGTGTTAACAGCATTTATAAAGAATTTTAAGCTCGTAATACTATTATCGCGTAATATACGCCCAACTGTAGTTGTTGTATCGGTTGAAGATATAGAACTGGAATATACAATACGGTCTGAAAGACTAATTCTAAAATAATCAACACTAAAAGAAAATCCTTTTATCGGTTTGCCTGCAATTCCGAAAGTAAAGTTGGTGGAAGTTTCTTCTTTTAATTTATTTACACCCAATTTGCGTAATACCGGGCTATCATTATTAAAAGTACCCTGATTACTTACAGTACCACCTGAAATTAGTGTTTGAATATTGCTTAAATGAATTTGATGTAAAGAAGGTGCACGAAATCCTGAAGAAATTGATCCTCTAAAGGTAAATCTATCATCTTTTGTTTTTACTCGTCCATTTATTTTATAAGTTACATTCGTTCCAAAGTCACTGTAATCTTCATAACGAATAGCGCCACCCAAAAAGATATCTTCAGTAAAGTCTGTACCAAGATCTAAATAAACGCCAATGTTTGTGCGCTTAGCATCAACAGCATTTTGGGGCTGTAAACCAGGGAAAGATTGTACTCCGGCGCCTTTAAATGAAGCTTCTCCTCCTGCAATAGTAAGAAAATTTTCTAATCTAAATTCACTTCCGGCACTAACAAATAATTTATCAAAGAATAATTTTGAAACATCAAAATTTAAAATATGGTTTTTAAATCCATACCCTCCCGGGTTGAACACTGTAGGGCTTAGTTCCCCTAAATCAAGATTTATAGAGTTACTAACTATATAATCAACAGAATTACTTCCGAAAGTATAACTGATATCATAATTCCATCCATTTTTCTTAGAACGGAATCCTGTAGTAAATTGTTCATCTGTAATACTTGTTTCAAAAGTAGGTTGAAATCCTTGGTAAGTAGATCCTTTTTCATGCTTTATGAAAAAAACATCAGGAATCCAATATGGTGTACGATATAAAGCATAACTTAAGCCTTCTCTGTAGACTATTCCTCCAAAAGAATAAATTTTATCAAACTCATTCAAATTGAATTCTGAATTAAAATAAATATTTGCTACCTTCATATTTGGTAAACCAACACGCATCCCCAAACTGGGATTTTGTTGAATCCAAGGATTAGAACTGCTTACACCGAAAAGGTCATCCTTACCCGGAGTACCGGCTCTATTGGTTTCTTTTTGGTTTGTGTAACCTGTTGAAATATTTAAAAAACCATTATTGCCTAACTTGAACCCTTTATTTATACTTCCTCCAATTTGAAAACCATCGCCTTGTTCGGTTGCACCGGAATAACCATTAAATGTAGTTATCTCACTTTCATCATTTAAGATAATGTTAATAACTCCTGCAATTGCATCCGAACCATATATAGCAGAGGCACCATCTCGTAAAACTTCTACTCTCTTAATAGCATTTAAAGGAATACTGTTCATATCAACACCTACATCACCTTTACCCGGTGTATCATTTATAAAAACCAAAGCAGAAGGATTTTTCCTTTTACCGTTTATTAAAACAAGAGTACGGCTTGGTCCAAGTCCTCTTAAATCTGCAGGATCAAAATGAGCCGTTGCATCAGATATAGTTTGTTGCGTAGAATTGAATGAAGGAACAAGATAATGTAGCATTTTATCCAAAGATACTTGAGCAGTACTGCGCATTTCTGCCAATGTTATATTATCTATTGGGACAGCTGAAGTGATAGAAGTCCTTGGTCTGAAACGTGAACCAACTACTAATACATCTTCAGAGGCATAAATGTCTTCTGTTAAAATAACATTTAAAAAAGTTTCTGTATTAACTTCTATTGTTTTATTCTTATACCCTATGTAAGTAAAGACTACATCAACAGGCAAACTATTTACCTTCAAAGTAAATATACCCTCAGAATTAGTTGATACTCCTGTAGTTGTATTTTTTACAATAATGTTAACACCTATCAAAGGAACCTGTTTAGACTTAAATGAATCAAAACCGGTTACCTTTCCTTTAATAGTAACTTCTTGAGCAAAAGACATCATAACCCAAGGAATCAGAAAAAGAAAAAAGTAGAATTTCCTCATGATCAACCTCATTATTTGTTAGTAATATATTAATTATTAAATTATCATTATTACTTTTCAAAACTACTACTGTAAACTGAAGAAAAATAAATTGCAGATTTCATAAAAAGCAATAATGATAAATTTATTCGAACTATTTTGTCCAACGTTCTCATTCCAATTTTAATAATTATAAATACTATAATTTAAAATCATAACAAAACATAAACACATTTATTTAGTTAATAATAAGATATTATAATCTGACATCCAAATATTAATAAACTTATTTTTTTAATATTTGTTTCATTACTATACTAAAACAAATTTAAGCTACGCAATTTTTTTTCTGAGCTATACCTTTTTTTAATTCTTTTTTTGTTTAAATATGACTTGTTTTATAACTTTACAACATCTACAAGATCTAATTGTAAAAAAAAGTAAGTGAAAGGATAAAAGTAAATAAACAAAAATATAAAGATTCAAACATTGTCTGTAATGATTATTTAACCTTTGACTTTGGCGTTTTATGGTTTTTACTTTTATATCAATCCAAGATTTGTAAATCTTATCAGTTTAATTTATATTAGATTCGAATTTATAAAAGAGATTAAAATTTTACTTAAAGTATTAAAAATAATTGCCCTTAAAATATAATTATGGTTTTTCAGCCACTCATTGAGTGGCTATTTTTTTGTTAAAATTTTCAAAACATATGAATTACAAAGAAGCAAAAATAATACTTAAAGACGGTAGCGAGTTTATAGGCAAAAGTTTCGGTTATGAAACTAATATTAACGGCGAGGTCGTTTTTAATACAGGGATGGTGGGGTATCCAGAGACTTTAACCGATCCTTCTTACAGGGGTCAAATACTAGTTATGACCTACCCTTTAATCGGAAATTACGGAGTGCCCGGCAAAAAAAAAGAAAACGGATTATTAAAATATTTTGAATCCGATAATATTCACTGCAGAGGCTTGATTGTTTCCGAATACTCAAAAAACTATTCTCACTGGAATGCTGAACGCTCTCTTTCCGATTGGTTAAAAGAAGAAAAAATTCCTGCTATTTTCGATATTGACACACGCAAACTGACCCGAAAATTAAGAGAAAGCGGTACAATGCCGGGAATGATAATCATCAACAATAAAAAGAAAGTTGATTTTGAAGATATTGATAATCTTGATCTTGTTTCGCAAGTAAGTGTTAAAAAACCTATTGAATATAAAAAAGGTAAAACAAAAATTATTCTTGTGGATTGCGGAACCAAAAATAATATTATTCAAGCTTTTCTAAAAAGAAATATTACCGTTTTAAGAGTACCTTATGATTATAATTTCTTGAACGAAAAAATGGACGGGATTATAATTTCAAACGGACCGGGCAATCCTAAAATTTGTAAGGAAACAATAAAAAATGTAAGTAAGGCAATAAAGAAAGGGATTCCCATTTTGGGTGTTTGTTTAGGCAGTCAAATTATTGCACTTGCCGTGGGTGCAAATACTTATAAACTGAAGTACGGGCATCGCAGTCATAATCAACCTTGTAATGAATTGGGAACAAGAAAGTGTTACATAACATCACAGAATCACGGTTATGCAGTTAATATGGAAACTCTTCCGATAGATTGGAGAGAGTGGTTTATAAATGAAAACGACGGAACCAACGAAGGAATAATCCATATATCAAAACCTTTTTTTGCTGCACAGTTTCATCCCGAAGCATCTCCCGGGCCAGATGATACGGAATTTATTTTTGACTTATTCTTAAGGGCTCTAAAATGATAAAAAAAAAATTACCAAAAAAAGTTTTGATTCTAGGATCCGGTGCTTTGCAAATTGGACAGGCAGGTGAATTTGATTACTCTGGCAGCCAGGCAATAAAAGCACTTAAAGAAGACAGAATAAAAACGGTACTTGTCAATCCGAATATTGCTACAATTCAAACTTCTTCTGACTTTGCCGACAAAGTTTACTTTGTGCCCATCAAAACAAATTTTGTAAAAAGGATAATCCAAAAAGAAAAACCCGACAGCATTCTTCTACAGTTCGGCGGTCAAACTGCACTTAACGTAGGTGTTGATCTCCATAGAAAAGGTATTTTAAAAAGAAACGGTATAAAAATATTAGGCACACCTATTAAAACTATTCAAGATACGGAAGACAGATTTCGCTTTGATAAAAAGGTAAAAGAAGTCGGATTAAAAATGGCAGTAAGCGGTACTGCTAAAAACATTGATGAAGCAATTGCCGCCGCCAAAAAGATAGGTTTTCCGGTAATGGTACGCATTGCATATGCACTCGGCGGACTCGGTTCCGGAATTGTTAAAAACAAAAAAGAATTAATAGAAAAAGTAAAAAAAGCATTCAGCTTTACTAATCAAATTTTAATTGAAGAATCTCTTTACGGCTGGAAAGAAGTTGAATATGAAATTGTAAGGGATAAACACAACAACTGCATTACCATTTGCTCTATGGAAAATATAGACCCTATGGGCATTCACACGGGTGACAGCATTGTTATTGCACCGGTACAAACACTTTCTGCGGCAGAGAATTTTAAACTAAGGTCAATCGGAATAAAACTTATCCGTCACTTAGGCGTAATTGGTGAATGCAACATTCAATATGCTTTCGACCCAAATTCAGACGATTACAGGATTATAGAAGTGAACGCAAGACTAAGCCGTAGTTCTGCTTTGGCATCCAAGGCTACCGGGTATCCTCTTGCCTTTATTGCTACAAAACTTGCTTTGGGTTATGCCTTAAATGAAATTGAAAATATTATTACAAAAGAAACATCTGCTTGTTTTGAACCTGCTTTAGATTATGTTGCTTTAAAATTTCCTCGATGGGATCTTCAAAAATTCAGACAGGTAAGTACAC
>JADFGB010000373.1 GCA_022567875.1 Bacteroidota bacterium
TTTACTTAGAGACCACACCCTGTATTGATATAATTAGAAGCGGACAAATTGAGTTCGTTTTTATTATCATTTAATATACAACTTGATGTCTCCACCTGAATTTACTCTCTATGAGATTTCGTATCTTGAGCGAGGCACCAAAAATAGGATGTATACAGCGTTAATAATATTTATTCAGTAGACTTTGTTAACGGTGTGACATCTACAATCGTAACAAAAGTAACAAATTTTTTAACAGGTGTTTTTACACCAAGACAAGTTTCAAATTCTGTTATCACATATACAGCTTTTAATAAATTTGCATTTAATTTATTTACAAAAGAAATAAAAAATATTCAATCGGATTCAAATAAGACAATTGTAATGAATTTCGATTCGACCGGGGCTAAATGGTCTGCTAATATTTATATCGCCACATCTAAAAAGGGAAATATAAAATATGAGAAACATTATTCTTTAGATTTTGCTCAAAGCCAGATATCAACAAGTCCTGTTTTTGGTACACAAGGTGGGGCTGTAATTTCATTAAGTGATTTATTGGGCAACGATAAATATTTCTTTTTGCTTTACAATACAGCATCGGTACAAAGTGAATTTTTAAACAGCTTTAATTTATCTTTACAAAGAGTTGATCTAACGAGAAGAACAAATTATGGCTATGGTATTTTTCATTTTACAGGTAACAGATTTGATATAAGAGATTCTGATGAATTCTTTTTTGAAAGAAGTTTTGGCGGATTTTTCCAACTTAATTTTCCGCTCTCTAAATTCTCAAGAATTGAGACTTCCGTAACAGTTGCAAATTCTGATAAAGAAATAATTAGAGGTGTACTTGCAAGAAAAGCTTTATTAGTAAGCAATTCAATTTCATATGTTTATGATAATTCACTATGGGGACCCTCCGGACCTTTAGACGGAACAAGAACCCGGCTGCAACTTGCATACACAGGAGATGTTAAATTCAGCAATGTTAATTATTATACAATAATTACCGATTTTAGAAAATATTTTCGTTTAGGACTTCGTTCTGCTTTTGCAATGAGGGCAGCTTTCTTTTATAATGACGGTCAAGAAGCAAGAAGATTTTTTATGGGAGGAAGTTGGGATCTGAGAGGCTGGCCTCGTTTTTCAATTCGTGGAGAAAAAATGTGGCTTACTTCATTAGAGGTTAGATTTCCATTATTAGATCAAATTAATTTAAAATTTCCGTTTATGAATTTAGGATTCTTTGGCATAAGAGGTGCAGCTTTTTTTGATGCCGGAAGTGCATGGGATACCAATTATAAAAGTACCTTGGGCAGTGTCGGTGTAGGAATAAGATTTAATTTATTCGGTGCATTAGTTTTAAGGTATGACATTGGCAAAAAAATTGAAGACAATTTTACACGTTTTCAAGAGGGATTATTTTATCAATTTTTCTTCGGTTGGGATTTTTGAAAAAAAGGTTACACATTTTATTTATTCTCTTATTTTTCATAAGTGGTTGTTCAACAAGCATATTACTTGTTAAATCAAAAATAGACGCCAATGCTTATTCAATGTTCGGTAAAAATCCACAGAGAAATTTTTATACACCAATAAATTTTAATGTTAATATAAAATTAAAATGGAGTAGTGATACAAGAGGAGCATTTCCAAATTCATCGGTAACTATTTCTGATTCAATAGTTTTTATAAATGATTTATACGGCAGGGTTTATGCTTTTAATTTTTTTAACGGGAAAAAATATGGAGAAATAAAAAATAAAGGAGCTGTTTTTACAACACCTGTGGTTTCAGGCTTATGGGTTGTTTTTGTTGTTTCTATGGTAGAAGATGATATGTCTAAATTTGTTATGTATGATTATACAAGTGCCAAACTATTTAGGGAAGTTGAAATTAAAGGAAGAGTGCTATCAGAAATATTAAAGTTAAACGATGGTTTTGTTATCACAACTTTAGATGGAATGGTTATTAAATATGACAAGTTCGGAATATTCATGTGGGAGACAAACACAAATGTTAATACGCGAAGTAACCCGGCTTTTTTAAATAACAAAATAATTTTAGGGAATGATAAGGGTGAAATTGTAGCATTGAATAACAATGACGGAAAAATATTATATCACAAAAAAATTGGCGGGAAGTTTTGGAGTGGAAGTATAATATCGGATGGTAAAATATTTATCAGGGGTTATGATCAACTATATTGTATAGGAAACTAGATGTCAGAAGAACAAAATATAGCGCTTAAT
>JADFGB010000374.1 GCA_022567875.1 Bacteroidota bacterium
AGTGAGACTTTTTAAAATAATCCTGATTTATCCAGTAATCCTCATATGGATGACTCCTTTCTTAAAAAAATTAGTATTAATGATCTATAATCTTTAATTTTAATTAAAAGGTGTAATATGCTTTATAAAAAAATATTTTACTTGCTGTTATCTTCTATCATACTTATTGGTTGCAGTGATGTTTCTACTGAAGGTCCTGTAGGAGGAGATAATGTAGCGTCTAGTTCTGATTGGTTGATTCCTCAAGATGAGGTTTTTGACGGAGGACCTGGTAAGGATGGAATTCCACCCATTGAAGCTCCTGAATATGCAGCATCAAATTCACAAAGCTATTTATTAGATGATGATTTAGTGGTAGCTGTAAAAGTGGGAAATGAGATTAAAGCTTTTCCTCATCCAATAATGGACTGGCACGAAATTGTTAATGATGATATCGGAGGCCGAAAAGTTTCTGTAACTTATTGTCCACTTACAGGCTCGGCAGTAGTATGGAACAGAACATTACAAGATGGTTCTTTAACAACTTTCGGTGGATCGGGGTTATTGTATAATACAAACTTAATCCTTTACGACAGAAAAACATCAAGTAATTGGTCGCAGTTTCTTTTAAAATGTGTTAATGGTCAGTTAAAAGGACAGGAAATTTCAACCACACCTGTTTTTGAAACAAAATATTCAACCTGGAAATTAATGTATCCCGATTCTAAAATGCTTACAAGAAATACAGGCTTTAACAGACCTTACGGGACATTCCCGTATAGAGATTATAAAACAAACAACAACTATCTTTTATTCCCTATCAACAATACTGATAAAAGACTACCGCAAAAAGATAGAGTGCTCGGAGTTTTATTTGAAGGCGGTTCAAAAGTTTACAGCATTAACAAGTTTGGTGCTGATATAAAAGTAATAAGCGATGTAGTAGGAGGTACACCAATTGTTGTTGTGGGAACAACACCTAAAAATTTTGCTGTTGCGTATCAAAGCACTTTAGATGATGGAACTAAACTGCAATTTACCGCGCTGCAAAATATGCTTCCATTAATAATGAAAGACAACGAAGGTAATAAATGGGATGTATTCGGTTTTGCAATTGAAGGACCTCGCAAAGGAACAAGATTAAAATCAACAAAATCCTTTATTGCATATTGGTTTGCTTGGGCAACATTTTATAGCAATGCAATTATAAATACAAATTAGATATAACCTTTACTCGTCTATAAGACTATCTTAAAAATTAAAAACTTTTCCTAACGATGACATCTTTTCGAAAGGTGTCATAGTTTTCTGTTTTATAGTTATCAATTAATTTTTAAGAGAGACTAATTATTATTTTTTTATCTTGATATTTTAGTATAGATTAGATACTTTTAATTATAAACAAAAACAAACTATTTTACTTTTATAAAATAAAAAGGGAAGTAATATTAATGACTTATGTAATAACCCAGCTATGTGCTGATTGTAAAGATGTTGCCTGTACACAAGTTTGTCCTGTTGATTGTATCTACGAATATAGCGGTGATGATGAATCAATTCCAAAAAATATGTTATTGATTGATCCAGATGAATGTATTGATTGTAATGCCTGCGTTCCGGAATGTCCTTGGGGAGCTATTTTTGAAGAAGAAGAGGTACCTGATATCTTTAAGGATGATACTGAATTAAATGCACGTATTATGGATGTTGAAAGATTTGTTCCTGAAAGAGATGAAGATCAAAAATTTCCTACTTCTGATGAGTTAAATACAAATAATGAAAAATGGGGTTATAATCCTTAATAACAAAATTCAATTTAGCATTTTTCAAACACTCCTTTTCATCACATAAATATAAAATTCTTTTAGAATGATTTAGAATAAGTAAGAAGAAAAATATAATTTTTTTTAACTATTAAGAAAAAAATATTTTATCTTACGTGTAGTTTTCATTAAGTCAAAATATAATTATCTAAAATGGATTTTTTTAGTATAGTTAAAAGTATAGCGGATTTTATTTGGGGACCGCAAATGCTGGTGTTCATTCTTGGCAGTGGTGTTTACTTTTCGCTTAGACTGAAGGGGATTCAATTCGGAAAATTTAAACAAGCTTTTCGTGAATTAAAAAAATCAAAAACCATTTCCGGTGAAGGTAATATCACTTCCTTTCAAGCTTTAATGTCCGCACTTTCCGGAATGGTAGGTAATGGAAACATAGCAGGAGTAGCAACAGCCAATGTTATAGGAG
>JADFGB010000375.1 GCA_022567875.1 Bacteroidota bacterium
CTTGGGATAAATCTAATGTTGAAATAACTGATGAACGTGGGAAAGTTTTATTTACACAAAAAAATTGTGAATTCCCAAAATACTTTAGTCCTTTAGCTAGAAAAGTTGTTGCTTCTAAATATTTTTATGGAGACCAGGATAATATTGAAAGAGAAGGTTCTTTTAGACAATTAGTTGAAAGGATTAGTGAGACTATCGCAGATTGGGGGCTAAAAGATAATTATTTTGATAAAAATTTATAAATTTTTCACCAAGCCCCGTTTCAATTATATTTAATTTATTTATTGCAATTTTATAGTCAAAAGGAAGCAGAACATTTCCAAGATCAAAAACAATAACTGATATTTTATCAGAAGGCATTTCGACTCTTTTTTTAATAAATAAGTTAAAACAATAAATTATTCTATTTTAAATTTATCGTCCTTTAATCCGGCATTAATTTTTATCGAACTAACTTTAAAGTCTAAAGTCTGTGGTCCAATTGTCTGTTTTATACTAAAAGGATATTTAACACCGTTTACAGATTTGTAATTATCATAGTAAGTTGTTTGTGCAAATGAACCTTGAGGAGAGTTTATAGTTTTTGAACTTTTTACTTTTAATCCTGACTCAACATCATAAAACAGTTTCCAAACCTTACCCGAAGTAAATTTAAATTCAACCTTATAAGCATCTTTATTATAAACTTTTTCTTTATCTAAAAGTTTCAATTCAATTTTTAAATCATCTAATTTTAAAATAAAATCAAGCATTGCTTCATACTTAAGTCCATCTAAAGCCGACCCGGTTAGGGACCTTATATTTTTACCGACAGACATTATTGCTTTTTCCCCGTCGTATTTTATTACTTGATTAACCGCCCCGGCATTTATTTCTTTTATAATTTTCCCCGGTAATTTTTGATAAATAACTATACCTACATCAATTCCGGAAACAGTGCCGCTAAGAAAAGTAGTTTTATCTTTTACGTTTTCCAAACTGTCTCTTCCGCCGATAACTGTTATATATCTTTCAATAACTTGGTTTGCTGTTATATTATCATTTATATCCTGAGCAAAAATCAAATTAATAGATACTGTTAAAGTAAAAACAAATATTAAGGCTTTGGTTTTCATATATGACCAAGTATAAAAAAATAATTACTTGTATAAAAATTAAACATTTACTTTCTTTTATAAAAATATTTCTTGTATAGTTTATCTGTTTTTTTATTTGAAATATAAAAGGACATAAAATTGTAAAGGAAAATTAACTGATATATTTTCCCATGTATTTATATCTCTCTGTAAATATTCCTTTCCACATAATTACTGCATTTTTTATTGGATCGGGTAAACCTGAAGTTGATAATTTACCTGTATAGTCAGCAGATGTTATGTCTTTTAAAAAAGGCAAAAGTTCGTTGCTGAATTTTTCTGAGGCATCTGCTGAAAACTCGCACGGTAGATTTGTTACCGCCATAACAGTGATACCGTCAGGCTGAAAGCCGTCTATCGAAGTTTCGTTTATAGGATTATAATTATAAACAGGGTTATCAATCCACGTTTCTTTTGAGAATTCAATTGAGCCGTTTGGATCGCAAGTTACATCACCAATAACAAGCAATGTTTGATTTTTGGAATAAATCTTTTTACATAAATCGTTAGTCAGTAACCTTGGATATTTATTGGACCAAGTAATGCAATTCATCAAAACAGTAACATAAGGCAAAATCTTTTCCATATTTGATTCGTACATATCAGGGTTTTTTAGATAATGATTTACTTTCTCAATGTCTTTATTGCCGGTGTACTCTTTTTTATATTTTTCTTTCAGTCTAAACATATCGTAAACTTTCAATACAAGTTTGTATATTTTTTTTCTTGAACCATCAGCGTAAACAGTAGGAAGTTTATCAAAAGTTATCTGTTCGCAAGGAAGCATATCTAATATTTGCTGAGCACCGATACTTGTTTTGCCTCTGCCTAAAATACCGCAGATAACCGGAGGTAAAGTTTCAGGCGTTCCTTTAATTTTAATTTTTTCTCCTGCTTTTACTAACAAGTTTTTAACGTGAGCAATATTTTTTGAATTTATAGATTGAGTGATATTCTTAAATGGATTTTCAATTCCTTTCAACTTTAATTTTTCTGCCAAAGCCCAAAGCGTATCTACCATTCCCGCACTACCGGCTATATAAGTAAAAGCTGTTATTAATCTTCTGTTGTTGTTATCGGTTATTAA
>JADFGB010000376.1 GCA_022567875.1 Bacteroidota bacterium
CTCAATGTTATATTTTTAATAAAGTCACAACTTGGGAATTTTTCACAACCGATAAATCTTCCAAACTTACCTTCTCTGAACAAAAGTTTTCCGCCACATTTTTCACAAGTATCTCCTGTATATTCAGGCTCTTTTTTAGAATCAGCAATTTGTTTAAATGATTTTATATTATCACATTCGGGATATTTACTGCAGCCGAGATATCTTCCGAACCTGCCGAATTTTATTTCCATTTCCCCGCCGCATTTATCACATATAATTTTTTCTATTTTATCTTCCACTTCAAGCAGAGTTTTGGCAAAAGGGTCATAGAAGTCTGACAAAACCTTTTCATATTTTAGAACACCTGAAGCTATTTGATCTAATTCAGTTTCCATTTGAGATGTGAAATCTTCATTAATTATTTTAGGAAAATTTTGAACCAAAATTCGGCTTACTTCTTTCCCTAAAATTGTTGGAAACAATTTCCTCTGTTCCTGGTTAACATATTTCCTATCCTGGATAGTAGAAACTATATGAGAATATGTACTTGGTCGTCCAATTCCGTTTCTTTCCAATTCTTTAATGAGCGAGCTTTCTGAAAATCTTGCAGGAGGTTTTGTAAAATGTTGTGTCTTTTGTAAATCTTCTAAATTTAGGCTCTGATCTTTTTTTAAGCCCAAAGGAATTTTTTCATTTCTATACTCTTCTTTTTCTTCTGCCCCCGGTTTTGCCTCTAATATTTCTTGATATACTTTTTGAAAACCTAAAAATTTTATTGCACTTCCAAATGCTTTAAATATGTATTCATCAACAGAAATTTCTATAACCGTTGTTTCCAGTAAAGTAGGTGTCATTTGAGAAGCTACGAATCTGTTCCAAATTAACTCATATACTTTTAATGTTTTTTTATCTAAAAACTGAGCTATTTTTCCGGGAGGAAACTCCAAAGAAGTAGGTCTTATAGCTTCGTGAGCATCTTGAACATTTTGTCCCTTTTTCTTTTCAAATCTGTTTGGAGTTGCAGGGGCATAATCATTACCGTACATATTTTTAATATATTCAGATGCCGAAGACAATATTTCATCACTTAATCTAGTTGAATCGGTTCTCATATAAGTTATTAAGCCTTGAGTTCCGAATTCCCCTAGCCCTATTCCCTCGTACAATCTTTGTGCAAGCATCATTGTTTGTCTTGGCCGCATTCCTAATCTTCTTGATGCTTCAGCTTGCAAAGAGCTAGTAATAAACGGAGGCAATGGATTACGTTTAGTATTTCTTTTAGTGATTGCAGATATAATAAATTCGGTTTTATTTGAAATAGAGTTAAAAATTTTCTCTGCAGTTTCTTTATTCGATATTGAAATATATTTATTTAAAAATTCATTCCAATCTTTGTCTTTCATCACAGGCTTTGGTTGAACTTTTATATCCTTATTTCCTATACTGAACAATTTTGCTTTAAATTCTTCTCCATTATCGGTTTTAAATATTGTCCAAATACTCCAGTATTCTGTTTTAATAAAATCATCAATAATTTTTTCTCTGTCACAGATAATTTTTAATGCTACGGATTGTACTCTTCCTGCAGATACAATAGCATTACCTGATATTTCTATTACAGCCTTCCATAAAAAAGGACTTATTTTATAACCGATAATTCTGTCCATCACCCTTCTTGCTCTCTGTGATTGTACTAACGATTGGTTTATCTCTCTCGGAGAATTCATAGCCTTTTTAATACTTGTTTTTGTTATTTCATTGAATAGAACTCGGTACAATTTAGAGCCTTCCTTTAGCTTGATAACATCAGCAATATCTTGTGCTATTGCCTCACCTTCTCTATCGGGATCAGTGGCAATGTATATGTCCTTACTTTTGGAGACTAAAGATTTTATTTTCTTTATCAGGTCGCCCTTTCCTCTAATATTTAAATAATTTGGTTTAAAATTATTTTCAATATCTACACCCAACTTAGTCTTAGGTAAATTTCTAATATGCCCAACTGTAGCTTCAACTTTATAGTTTCTACCTAAATACTTATTTATAGTTTTTGCTTTTGCAGGGGACTCAACAATTACAAGATTTGTACTCATTATTTATTTTTTTTAGTTAATTGTGTCAGAAGAATGAAGCATTAGCCTGCTTCCCGGTATTGATAATTTTTCTAAATTTAAATATAAAGAAAGCAAGAGAATATTTATATGATCCAAGCCTACACTTTCAATAGGTAATAATTTCA
>JADFGB010000377.1 GCA_022567875.1 Bacteroidota bacterium
TGTCAGACCCCTGCCCCCAAATCAAATAAAAGGTATAAAAATCTGGATTTCTGAAGGAGCACAGAGCAATTAACAATTAATAATGTACAATTTTTTAAATAAAATGAACTTTCAAATATTTAATTCAAAACCTGTCCGGCATAGCTTTAGAGAAGACGGATTCATAATTTAGTTAAATCCATTTCATTTTTTTATACCAGTCGCAAGTACGTTTAATTCCTTCTTCCAAAGATATTTTTTGTTTATATCCTAATTCATTTACAGCTTTTGAAGTATCACAAATCCAGTTTTTTTGTGTTATGTCCTTGGCTTTTTCAATATTTAAAGTAGCTGCTTTCTTTCCGAATAAAGAAAAAAACTGTGCAAATGCTGCAATTATAAAAACCAAAAAATGAGGAAATTTTATTGTAATAGGATTTTTATTTAATACACTTGAAGTAACTGTACCTATCTCTTCCCAAGAGTAAAGTTTTTCGGAACTTATAAAATATGTTTGCCCTTTTGCATTATCTTCTATTGAACTTTTATATATCCCGTCAACTAAATCTAATACATGAATTAAACTAATAGTCTTTTTATCAAAACCGATTCTGGTAGTTATACCTTTGTTAAATGTTTTAAAGTAAATTAATATTTCAGTATCCCTTTCTCCAAAAACTGCCGGAGCGCGGCAAATAGTTATTGGAATTTTATCCATATATTTTTTTGCCAATTTCTCAGCTTCAAACTTACTTTTACCGTAGGTTGTAATTGGTCTGCAAACTGTTTTTTCGTTTACCGGTTTACCGTCTAAGGAAGGTCCGGTTGTAGTTTGACTGCTTATTATTACAAACCGTTTTAAATTTGGTGCTACTTCTACAGCAACACTTAAAAGATTTTTTGTTGTTTCAACATTACCTATAAAATATCCTTCCAGTTTTTTTGACTTTACAACTCCTGCAACGTGATAGACATAATCTGCTCCATCTAAAACATTTTTAAGTTTTTCTGTATCAAATAAACCACAATCATAAATCTCTACAGGTTTTCCCTCTAACCAACGAAGATTGCTTGTTTTTCTTATAATACATCTGACAGTAAAGCCATTTTTAATTAATAAATCGACCAAATGACTCCCGACGAAACCCGTTCCACCAGTAACAACAGCAATTAAATTATTTTTCATAAAATATATATTTTCTCATAAATTGTATTTAACTTTGTACTTTACGTCTAAATTTAAGTATTTAATTTTTAATATTACAAATTTTACATGTCAACTAATATTAATATTTGGAGGAATTTTTGGATCTATTTAAAAAGTGTTACGACTTTACCAGAGCAGATGAAATTAAAGCAGCAGGTCTTTATCCTTATTTCAGAACTATTGAAGAGAACGAAGGTCCGGTAGTTCAAATAGAAGGCAGAAAAATAATTATGGCAGGGTCTAATAACTATTTAGGTCTAACTTCTCATCCTAAAGTTAAAGAAGCTGCTATTGAAGCTATAAAAAAATATGGCACCGGATGTTCAGGTTCAAGATATCTAACAGGAACACTCGACTTACACATTGAATTAGAAAATAGGTTGGCAAAATTTTTCAATAAAGAAGCCGTACTTTTATTCAGTACAGGTTATCAAACCGCTCAAGGCATAATCCCAACTCTTGTACAACGCAGAGAATATGTAATCTCGGATAAAGACAATCATGCAAGTATTGTTGCAGGTAATTTAATGGCAAAAGGTGCCACCGCAGAAATGGTTAGATATAAACACGAAGATATGGATGATCTTGAAAGAGTATTAAATAAACTTCCCAAAGATGCCGGGAAACTTGTTGTAAGTGACGGTGTTTTTAGTACCGGAGGTGAAATTGTAGATTTACCAAAATTAAATGAGATTGCCAAAAGACATAACGCTAAAATTTTAATTGATGATGCGCACTCGGTTGGGGTTATCGGCAAAGGTGGTAGAGGTACTGCAAGTGAATATAATCTTGAAAATGAAATTGACTTAACTATGGGAACCTTTAGTAAAACATTTGCTTCTTTAGGTGGTTTTGTATCGGGTGATGCAAAAGTTATTGATTATATAAAACATTTTTCACCAGCATTGATTTTTAGTGCTTCGCCTACACCTGCATCTGTTGCTTCTGCTCTTGCAGCATTAAGTATTTTAGAATCTGAACCTGAAAGAGTAGACCAACTAATTGCAAACGCAAATTTTGTAAGAGACG
>JADFGB010000378.1 GCA_022567875.1 Bacteroidota bacterium
AGGGATATCAGAATGTGATTTTTTAATGTTTTCTGCTATTTTAATGCCTGCAATCGGGTCATCTTTTCCATTACGGGGGTATTCTATATCAGATATAACACCCAAAACCAAATTTTGATATTTCGTATAGTATTCCCAAGCTTCTTCATAATTTGTACATAGAATAATTTTTGGACGTGCACGCATTCTTAAAAATTTGTGAGTAAGATTTATTCCTTCAGATATTAATTTTTGAGATTGAATATGTATTTCATTATAAATGAATGGAAGAAAAGAAGAGTACTGTTTTATATCGTCTTCAATAATAATTATTATTTGTACACCGACACTTCTGCAGTCGTGGTCAAGATTTAATTTATCTTCAAGATATTTAACAATGCCTATCATTATTCTAAAATCACCCTGCCAAATAAAAATTTTGTCAAAAACATCAATATCTTTATTAATTAGTAAATACTTTAATTCCTTGTTATCGTGTGCTAAAAGTACAATCGGTATATCTAGAGAAGATTCTTTCACAAGTTTAGCAAAATAAATGGGATGCATATCTTCAATGTGAAGAGTAGTTATAATAAGGTCAAAGCGTCTTTCCTGACTTGCAAGTTGTAATGCTTCTTTTCCACTTGATACTCTTGTTAGTTCAGGTGATTGACTAAGACTTAAATCTTGGTATTCATTTCTAATAAGTTCATACAATCTTCCATCTTCTTCAAACAAATACAAGTCATACAAACTTGATACCAGCAAAATGTCTCTAATACGCAGCCGCATTAGATTCTGAAAATCCTGGATTCTGTTTCCGTAAACTTGTTCTACCCAAAAATCATCAAAAGAATGTATGTTCTTTTCTTCTAAATCGCTCATATAAAATTAGATATGGTTCAAAGATTTAAACATATTAATTTAACGTAATTATAATTTAGTTAAATATAAAGGGATAATAAAAAAAACGAAGTTCCACATTAATGTAAAACTTCGTTAATTAGATGATTATAATGAACGTTTAATTTACTATCAAACAACACCTTGGTCCATCATTGAATCTGCAACTTTTAAGAATCCTCCTATATTTGCGCCGTTAACATAATTACCAGGTGTACCAAATCTTTCTGCAGTTTCTTTACAAGTTGTGTGAATATTTTTCATTATTTGTTGTAAACGATTATCCACTTCTTCTCTTGACCACGGAACCCTCATACTGTTTTGAGACATTTCTAAACCGGAAACTGCAACACCACCAGCATTAGCTGCTTTTGCCGGACCATAGAGTATTTTATTATCTAAGAATAATTTAACGCCATCAAGAGTAGTAGGCATATTAGCTCCTTCTGATACCATAAAGACACCGTTGTTCAAAAGATTTTGCGCGTCTTTTGCATTTATTTCGTTTTGTGTTGCACTTGGGAAAGCGCAGTCTGCTTTATGATTCCATAATGGATTTTGTTCAGCATTATGATCAAATGGACTAAAAACAGCATTTTTATATTCATCAGCATACTCTTTAATTCTTCCGCGTTTAACATTTTTTAGATTCATAACAAATGCCAGCTTATCAGTATTTATACCTTCTTCATCATAAATATAACCGGATGAATCGGATAATGTTATAACTTTACCGCCCAATTGATTTATTTTTTCTACAGTATATTGAGCTACATTTCCGCTGCCTGATACAAGACAAGTTTTACCTTCGTATGTATCATTTCTTGTAGCCAACATTTCAGCACCAAAATATACATTTCCATATCCAGTTGCTTCAGTACGAATTAGTGAGCCGCCCCAGTTAAGACCTTTACCGGTTAATATACCTGTAAATTCATTTTTTAATTTTTTATACTGACCAAATAAATAACCTATCTCTCTTCCGCCTACACCAATATCGCCGGCAGGTATATCTGTATTAGGTCCAATGTGACGAAAAAGTTCGCTCATAAATGCCTGGCAAAATCTCATAATTTTAAGATCGCTTTTTCCTTTCGGATCAAAATCAGATCCGCCTTTACCGCCCCCCATCGGCAATGTTGTTAAACTGTTTTTAAATACTTGTTCGAAGGCTAAGAATTTTAAGATGCCAAGGTTTACAGAGGGATGAAATCTGAGACCACCCTTGTATGGTCCAATTGCAGAATTCGTTTCAATCCTGTAACCAATATTAATTATTATTTCGCTCTGGTCATCAACCCAGGGAACCCGGAAAATAATAATACGTTCGG
>JADFGB010000379.1 GCA_022567875.1 Bacteroidota bacterium
TTGAAGACCCGGATCCGGCCCTCATAGAACAGGACATGAATGTTATTAAACATATTATGTGGAATTATGTGGGGCTAATTCGTTCAACAAAGCGTTTAGACAGAGCAATACGGGAACTTCGGCACTTAGAAATTGAAATCGAACATTTTTACAGAATCAGCCGTATAACTGATTCGCTTATTGGTTTAAGAAATTCAGTTCAATCTGCACTTATTATTACTACGGCAGCTTGGAAAAACCATAATAGTTGTGGTTGTCATTATAGAGAATTATAACTGACAGTAATTAATTTGTACAACTATTTTTTATATTAATTAACTTTTTTAAGTTTTAAGAACATCTTTTCAATTTAAGAACAATTCCTTATCTTTCATCAAAAATTATTCCAATGTTTGTAGGTACTACTATATTTATAGATGATGTTGTTGTAAGAGATGAAATTATTACACAGAAATTTGTTTGTGATTTGGAAAAATGCAAGGGTGCCTGCTGTACTTTAAAAAGTGAATTCGGTGCTCCTTTGTTAGAGGAAGAAATTCCTTTAATTGAAGAAAATTATGCTGAAGTAGAAAAATATTTATCAGAAGAACATAAAAAAGCTATAAAGACAAACGGCTTTTATGAAGAAAAACACGGTGAGTTAATGATTAGTAGTATTGATAACAAAGCATGTGTCTTTGTCTATTATGACAATGATATTGCAAAATGCGGATTAGAAAAAGCATATTTAGAAGGAAAATCATCTTTCAAAAAACCGATTTCTTGTCATTTATTCCCGATTCTGATTTCAAAATTTGGAGGAGATGTTTTAAGATATGAAAAATTCACCGAATGTATTCACGCTGAGAAAAAAGGTAGCAATAAAAACACATATCTTTATGAATTTAGCAAAGAACCCCTAACAAGAAAATATGGAAGCAAATGGTATTTGTCATTAAAGGAAAAAACAGGTAGATAAAATGTTATCATTACACCAAAGACTTTCACAACAGCAGAGATTATCCCCCCAGCAAATTCAGTATCAAAAACTTCTTCAACTTAATACTCTTGCCCTTGAACAAAGGATTAAAACAGAGTTGGAATTAAATCCTATTTTGGAAGAAGAAATTGATATGTCATTAGAAGAAGAAAAATCTGATAATGAAAATGAGGAAAATGAAATTGATGAGAACAAAGACGAAGAATTTGAAATTGAAGATTTTATGAACGATGCAACTGTTGACGACATAAGAGTTAACAGAAACGAAGATACTGAAGATTATCATCCTTTAGTGCCAGCAAAAAAAACATTAAATGAATATTTAATTGATCAACTTAGACTATTAAATTTAAGCGAAGATTTATTTTTGGTGGGCGATGAAATAATAGGAAATTTGAGTAGCGACGGATATTTAAACAGAGACCCTGATGAAATTTTAAATGAATTGAGAATGTTTGAACATATAAATGTAACCGATGAGCAGGCACAGAAATTACTGAATACAATTCAAACATTTGATCCCGTTGGTATTGCTGCTTGTGATTTAAGGGAATGCCTTCTAATTCAATTACGAAATTTGCATTTAGACCCATACTATTCATATTTAGCTGAAGAAATGTTAAGGGATAATTTTGAAGACTTTAAAAACAAACGTTACGATGCAATAAAAGTTAAAATGAACTTAACTGATGAAACTTTAAAAGCAACAGTTGAACTCATTAAAAGCCTTAATCCAAAACCCGGCGAAGGAAATATAGATACCGAACAATTAAATCAAATCACACCCGATTTTCTTATTGAAAAAGTTGAAGATAATTTTATAATCTCTTTAAATGACAGAAGTGTTCCTTCCATTACTTTGAATAAAACATATTTAGAGATGATTGATGAGAATAAAAAGACGAAGAAGACAAAGAAGACAAAACAATCAAAAGAGACTTATAAATTTTTAAAAGAAAAATTTGAATCAGCCAAATGGTTTATAGCATGTATTCAACAGCGCCGGGATACATTGATGAGAATAATGCAGACAATTCTTGAAAAACAATTTCAGTTTTTTGAGAAAGGGTCCAAATTTTTAAAACCCATGATTTAGAATGAAGAAAAACAAAACAGAAAGTAGTAGCTTGTCTTGGAGCCGTAAGGCACGAAACAAGAAGTTGGGAATGCTAGGAATAGTGATTTTCTCAATGATTACATTGTTTGTGTTCGCAGCAGCACCGGCAAT
>JADFGB010000039.1 GCA_022567875.1 Bacteroidota bacterium
TAGTAATCAGAACAAATATTTTTGCAGCTAGTAGAAGTGGTGGTGTGTTTTTATCAAGTGACAATGGCTCTAATTGGACTGCGGTTAATAATGGATTAACAAACACTAATGTTTTTTCATTAGCCGTAAGCGGAACAAATATCTTTGCCGGTATAAGCGGTGGCGGTGTGTTTTTATCAAGTGACAACGGCTCTAATTGGACTGCGGTTAATAATGGATTAACAAATACTACTGTTCTATCTTTGGTCGTAAGCGGAACAAATATCTTTGCCGGTACATTTGGTGGCGGTGTGTTTTTATCAAGTGACAACGGCTCTAATTGGACTGCGGTTAATAATGGATTAACGAATCTTTTTATTAATTCTTTAGCCGTAAGCGGAACAAATATCTTTGCCGGTACATTTGGTGGTGTGTTTACAAGTACTCTTTCAGATATAATTACAGATGTTAAGGAAATTAGTAATAGTATACCTAATAATTTTGTTCTTTCACAGAACTACCCAAATCCGTTTAACCCGAGTACTAACATAAACTTTTCTGTTCCTTTGTCTTCTTTTGTTAGTGTAAAGGTTTATGATGTGTTAGGCAAGGAAGTTGCTTCTTTGGTTAATGAAGAGCTAAAAGCAGGGAGTTATAAATTTAACTTTAATGCCAAGGGTTTAACAAGCGGAGTTTATTTTTACAGAGTAACCGCTGGCAATTTTACACAGACTAAAAAAATGATCCTCCTACGTTAAAAACTTCGGAGGACAGGCTTTAATGAAATAGTATTTTTTTTAAGATTTATCAACCCTTAATTAAACCCCGTTTGTTCGGGGTTTTTTATTTTTAAAACAAATTGAATTATTATTTTTACTTATATTTGCACCTTCAATAATTATAAAATGGTTTTATGGGACTAAGTATTGGCATTGTCGGTTTACCGAATGTAGGAAAATCAACACTCTTTAACGCATTAACAAAGGCTCAAAATGCCAGTGCGGATAATTACCCTTTCTGCACAATTGAACCAAACAAAGCCGTTGTTCCTGTACCAGATAAAAGACTCGGTAAGCTTGCTGAACTTGTAAACCCTGATAAGATTGTAAATTCTACAGTTGATTTTGTCGACATTGCGGGACTTGTAAAAGGCGCTAGTAAAGGCGAAGGTTTGGGTAATAAATTCCTTTCAAACATTAGAGAAACAGACGCTATTCTAAATGTTGTTAGATGTTTTGAAGATGAAGATATTGCACATGTTGAAGGAAGTATTGATCCCATCAGAGATATTGAAGTGATTGAAACAGAACTTTTGCTTGCAGATATTCAAACCACTGAAAATAGAATTGAACGTTTACAAAAATCAATTAAGGGTGATAAGTCACTAAAACCTCTTGTTGAAAATGCTGAAAAACTCCTTAAACATATGAACGAAGGCAACTATGCATCTTCATTTAAATTAGACGATGAACAACTTAAATTTAAACTTTTTAATGAGCTTAGATTAATGAGTTCTAAAAAAATAATTTATTGCGCAAATGTTGACGAAGATGGTTTAATTGATGATAATAAATATGTTCAGCAAGTAAAAGAATTTGCTACAAAAAGAAATTCTACTTTTGCAAAAATATCAGCAAAAGTAGAGGAAGAGCTTGTGGGAATGGAAGATGACGAAAGACAAGAATTTTTAAATTCGTATGGTATAGACGAGGGTGGCTTAGAAAAGATAATTAAAACAGGATTCCAAGCACTTGGTCTAATAAGCTATTTTACAGCAGGACCAAAGGAAGTAAAAGCATGGACTATACACAAGGGATGGAAGGCACCAAAAGCAGCATCTGTAATACATACAGATTTTGAAAAAGGATTTATAAGAGCAGAAGTAATTAGTTATGAGGACTATATAAAAAATGGTTCTGAATCTGCTTGCCGGTCTGTCGGTTCTTTACGGATTGAAGGTAAAGAATATGTTGTAAATGATGGTGATGTTATGCACTTTTTATTTAATGTTTAATTGTTTAAGAATACCTTTGAGGTTGAAAGATTGAGTAAAATAATATTAACTAGTTTATTTTTTTTTTGAGTGTTAACTTCGAAATTAATAACAGTAATAAAAAGAATATAAGATAACTTATTATTTAATTTCAATTATTTTATATTTTGTTTTTTCTCCACATTTTGGGCACTTTTCTATTAATTCATCTTCTTTTACATCAATAGATATATCACCACAAGAAACACATTTTACCTTAGCATTAATCCTTGCCCTTTTTCCTACAACTATTTTTAATCTAATTATCACTGAAGAATAAACTGAAACACCGAACGGAACTAAAAAAGTTAAAACAAATTTAATAAAATCTAAATGAGTAATATCAAAATGAATAAAAGCATTTCCCTGGTTAATCAAATTTAAAACAACACCGACAACAAGAGCAACCTTATATACCGGTAATAAGTAATGATCGTTCAGAAGCAGCTTGAATAAAAACTTTAATTGAATTTAACATATTAATATTTAAACCCTTTTACCTCATCTTCATTAAATTCCACACCCAAACCGAGAGCAATTCTGTTAACAAAATTGAAATAGCTTGTCACCAAATTAACACTCAATATTTCTTCGTCTGTTAGTCCCACATCTTTTAATTCACAAATATCTTTATCGTTTATATTGAAAGGATTTTTAGTGAGTTTTATAGCGTGTTCTACAATTTTTGTCATTCTTTCGTTTAACCCTGCAGTATTATAATTTTCAGCAAATAATTTCACTCTTTCGTTATCTTTCCAATAAAAATTTAGTGCTTCACTGTGGTGATTTACACAATATTCACATTTATTTGTAGATGAAACAACTACAGCTATAATTTCGTTTTCTTCTCTTTTTAAAGCGGTTTTTCCAAACATAATTTTCAAATACAAATCCATATGTGCCATCATTGAGCCTGGATTTAAACTGTGTATTTTCATAATGTTGGAAAGTTTCCCCCTGCTTTTAATTAAAGATTCGTAGTATTCTTTTAATTTCCCCTCTGCTTCATTTTCATTAATTTGGCGAATATAAGGCATTAAAATCTCCTGAATTTATTATGACAAAATAAACTAATGATAAGTTTTAAAATGTAATATACTTTCCAATATTTTCGGTTGTTTATTTATACAATATTAATATAGAAATGCCGGGATTTTTTAACTTATTAATTTAGAAGTCATTTCATCTTTCTTAACTTCAATTGCTGAAATTAATTCCCTAAAAGATTGAACAAATAAATTCACACCATCTATAGTAAGTTTATCTGTAATTTTATCAAAATCAATTGAGAGTGTGGTTAAGGCTTTCATTTGCTCTTTGGCTTCATTTAAATTTTTATGAATTGTATCAGATACTTTTCCGTGATCTTTAAATACCACCATAGTTGCCGGAGGTATTGTATTGACGGTGTTTTTACCGACTAATTCGGTAACGTAAAGAGTATCGGGATAAGCAGGGTTTTTTGTGCTGGTGCTTGCCCATAAAAGTCTTTGAGCTTTAGCACCCTTATCCTTTAAATTTTTAAACCTTTCTCCGCTAAAAATTTTCTCACTGTTCTGATAAACCAACCTTGCATTTGCAATTGCAATTTTACCCTGCAAATCTTTATTACCAATTTCTTCCAATTCTCTATCAACTGCGGTATCTATTCTGCTAACAAAAAAACTTGCAACCGAAGAAATTGAATCTATATTTTTCCCTTCTGCTGCTCTTCTTTCCAATCCTTTTAAATATGCATCAATAACTTGTTCGTATACCAAAGGCGAAAAAATTAAAGTAACGTTTATATTCACGCCCTCATAAATCATCTGCTTAATTGCAGGCAAACCTTCCTGAGTTGCAGGAATTTTAATCAGCACATTTTTTCTGCCTACTTTGTTATGTAACCTACGAGCCTCCTCTATTGTACCTTGTGTATCGTATGCAAGTTCAGGTGAAACTTCGAGACTAACAAAACCATCTACTCCGTTTGTATTATCATAAACTGACAATAAGACATCGGCAGCATTTTGTATGTCTTTTACTGCAAGTTCTTCAAATAATTCCGCCGGTGATAAATTATTATTTTCAGATAAAAGGGAGTTTATCTGTTCATCGTAATCAGATGTATCTGCCATCGCTTTTTGAAATATTGATGGGTTTGATGTTACCCCTGTAAGACCGTCCTTTTCAATTAGACTTTTAAGTTCATTATTATTTAAAATGGCTCTACTTATATTATCAAGCCAAACACTTTGTCCGAATTCTTTTAATTCAATTAATGGGTTACTCATTATTTCCTTTTATGTTTTATTTATCAAGTTCTTTTATTTTGTTTAATCGGCGTATGAATCTTTCTTCTTCAATAAACCTTGCATTTAAAAAAGCAGTGACAATTTCTTTGGCAAGTTCTGTTCCAATTATCCTTGCACCCAAACACAAAACATTCATCGCATCGTGTTCAACTCCCTGATGAGCAGAATAAGAATCGTGACAGACACTCGCTCTAATTCCTTTAATTTTATTAGCTGTAACGCAGGCTCCAACTCCACTTCCACAAATAACAATTGCTTTATCAGAATTCCCGGAAATCAGGTTTTTACATGCTTTAATTGTGTAATCAGGATAATCATCTTTTTCATCAAACACAAAATTTCCTGAATCACTAACCTCAAAACCTTTTACAGATAGCCAATCCATTATAAATTTTTTTAACTCAAACCCGCCGTGATCTGCTGCAATTGTAACTTTCATAATAATTAAATTATTTTGTTTTTTAAGGTAAAATCTTGTTGTACAAATTACAAAATAATGTGATATTTTACGGATAATATTTTTAACACAATCTGAAATTTTATGGGCGCTAAATATAAAGGATCTAAAAAAGAAGTAAATTCTTTAAATACTTATATAAAATTAATACGCGCTTCTGAAACAATACGTTCAAAAGTAATAAAATCTCTTTTAGTTTTTCAAATTACAGAAAATCAGTTTAACTGCCTTGATGCTATTTTTCATTTAGGTCCTTTATCACAAAAGGAGCTGGGACAAAAACTGTTTCGAAGCGGTGGAAACATAACGTTGGTGGTTGATAACTTGGAAAAAAACAGATTGGTTAAAAGATTAAGTGATAAAAATGATCGAAGAAAATTTTTGATTCATCTAACACAAAGAGGTGAACAGCTTTATAAAAAAGTGTTTCCTTATCACTTAAAATTATTGGTTGAAGAGCTTGGATATATTACCGAAAAAGATAAAAAAGAACTACAAAGGATTTGTAAAAAGATTGGGTTTAAAAAATAAGGGCCTCAGGTTTTTAATAAAACATCGAAGGTTCATTGTATCTTATCATATTTCAGAAAAAATCAAAGGCAGCACTTCGCCTGCTTTACCAAAAAAAGATTGATCTACAGAAGAAGTAACATCCGTTTCCGTTATATTAATCTCTATTAAATATGCCCCACTGTTTTTAGCAAGGTAAATAATAGATGCTGCAGGGTAAACAATTCCTGTTGTACCTACTATAAAAAACACATCACAATTTTCAGCTTCTTTTTCAGATGCCTGGAAAACATCTTGCGGAAGATATTCACCAAACCAAACAACATCAGGTCTTACAAGTCCGCCGCATTCACATTTGGGAAGGCCCTCTTTTAAAGGTACGTCATCACCATATTCCTTTTTACATTTAATGCAAAAATTCCTTTCGATGTTGCCATGGAGTTCGTAAACGGTTTTGCTTCCGGCACGTTTGTGAAGGTTATCAATGTTTTGGGTGATGACTGTAACTCTGTCAAATGAGTTTTGTGCTTCTGCAATTGTTTTGTGTGCAGGGTTTGGTTGACAATTATTTATTATATCTTTCCTGTGTTGATACCATTCCCACACTAATTTGGGGTTTTTTAAAAATGCATTAAAATTAGCTAATTCTTCAGGTTTTAGTTTGTTCCAAATTCCGTCTTTGCCCCTGAAAGTCGGTATACCGCTTTCTGCTGAGATACCTGCACCTGTAAAAAACACAATTGATTTTGCATTGAGTAGAGTTTGTTTTGTTTTATCATCAAGTGAAAATTTCATATTATTTTAATTTTTTTTCTTCAAAGATGACATCTTTTATAAATACCAAATTTATCTAATCGAACAAAGTATTTTTCGTTTCTTCTTCAGCATTATCCGGTATATCTGTTTTAGTTAAATCCGTGTTTGCAAGATGAATAAACCTTGTCCAGTTACTTCCTTCTTTTATACCCTGCTTAATTGCATTTTTATATGCATTAACTTTTGCACTAAGTTCATCGGCTTGATAGAGAGCAATTGCCTCCATTGTTTTAGGGATTACGGGTGATGCAAACTCCAATTTACCCTGATGGCTTAAAACCAAATGTATTAAATGATTTTTCAGTTCTTCGGGAAAGTTATTTATTTTTTTAGCTTCATTGTCTATCAGCATTGCCATAATTACAATGTGTCCTATTAACTTGCCTTTGTTCGTATATTCAAAAGCTGAATCATATTCAAGCTCTGTTGTTTTGCCGAAGTCGTGAAGCATAGCGCTGCAGATAAGCAGATCGCGGTTCAATTCGGAATGAAAATCGCACATTAAATCACAAGTCTTTATAATTTCTAAAGTGTGCTCTATCAACCCACCGATGTATGCGTGGTGCCAGGATTTACCAGCCGGAGCTATGGATAATTGATCAAAATTTTCTTTGTTAAAAATAGATGTGGTTAGTTTCTTTAGAAACGGATTTGTTATTTTATTAATTCTATCTTTAAATTCTTTCTGCATTAGGGATAAATCTCTTTTAGATTTCGGTAGAAAATCTCTCGGAGTAACATTGTCGTTTTCATTTACCGGACGAACATTTGACAATTTAATTTGGGGTGTGCCCTGATATTCAGACATAGTTCCGATAACTAAAACAACTTTTCCTTGTTGTATTAAATCAATGAGATTTCCAATATTATCCCACATATTTGCATTTACTGAACGCGAGGAATCAGAAAACTCAAAGCTTAAATATTCTTTTTTGGTTTTTGTTGTTCTAATTTCAATTTTATTAACAAGCAGATAATGGTTTACGCTTTCCCCTGTTATTAACTCACTAAGTTTTTTTTGTTCTTTCATGATTAATCTTTTATTATTTCAAATCCTGTTTCTTTCGAAATTTTAGCAAGAATAGTTCTGTTAAGCAAATCAATATTAATGGCTATTGTCTTTCCTTTTAACTCCTGATTTATAACACCGATAACCCCTGCAAAAGGTCCGTCTAAAATTTTTACTTTTGCGCCAAGAACAATTCCGGAATTGACAATAATATTTGTTTCTTTATTTAAAAATTTCTTTAAGTTATCAATTTGCCACTCGGGAATTACAGCAGGTCGTCCGTTATCAAAAATGCACCTGACAATTGATAACTGCTGAAGCGAAAGGTATCTTTCTTTTTCGTCTGCAAAGATAAAAATATAACCCCTTAGTAAAGGCTCTGTTATTTTTTTCTTTCTGTCGCTCCATTGTTTTAGTCTTGTAATAACGGGTAAATAATCACTAATCTCTTCAGATTCCACTTGTAAAGCAGCTTT
>JADFGB010000380.1 GCA_022567875.1 Bacteroidota bacterium
GACGAAGGCTTTATTACTCTTAACTTTTAACACAGGTGCTATAGACGTTTGCCGGTATCGTATAACCGGCAGTCATTTTATTATATGCCTTTATAGGCAGAAAGTGAGGATTATATGAGCCATTTAGACGACTTAAACAAGCATTTGAACAGTCAGAGCAAGTCTAACTTGACCAAGCTTATTTTAACTATTACGCTCGGCATACTAAACGATAGATACATTGACCCGAAATTTCGCTATACTGAGGAAGATTTAAAATGAATGAATTTAGAAAATTAATTACATTATCTTTGTTAGTAATAGTTACATCTCTTCTTTTTTTGATTAATTGGATAGGAATAATTGTATTATTGGGATTCACATTAATGGGTGAACATTTGATTGTTTATGGAAGATTTGATTTCTTTGATTTCTTTAATAAGGATGGAAGTAAAATAGATAAATTTGATATTATCGGATACATCGCTTTTGGAATTCCTACAAATTTAGATACAAATGTCGGTGATGAATTTGAAACTGAATTTGAAAGTAATCTTTCTTTAATGTACCACGCTAATGAAAATTTACAGTTATTATTGGAACTTGACAGATCAGCTGTTATTAATGGTGATGAAGCAGGCACAATTGTTATGAATATATCACCCGGTATAAAATTTAATCCATTCAACAATCCTAACATTTTTTTTGGAATAAGTGCAGGTATCCCTGTAACAAATACAGAATTATTTGATTCAAGAATTATAGGTTCTGTTTTTTATCATTTTGATTGAAGTAATAACTTTAAAACTTTTATGTTAAATTGACTTTTGTAGGGAATTGGCATGCCAATTCCCTACAATGTTAAATATGTTTCAGATATCTAAATTTTCAATCTCTTTTTCTAAGTCCCATTTTAAGGGATTTTGTTCAATATATTTTCTGATATTATATAATTCATAATCATTACGAATAATTCTATCGTAGAATGAACTCTGCCATTTGAAATTTTTGTAATTATTTTCGTTTATTGATTTTGTTACTGCTGATTTGAATGAGCCAATAATATTGCTGAGCGTATGCCGCCTATGTAGGGAATGGGCATGCCCTTTCCCTACGTTATTTATAATAATAATTCCGTGTATGTGATTTGGCATAATCTGAAAATAATCTAATTCAGCTTCGGGATAATGAATTGGTATTTGTTTCCATATATTTTCAGCAAACTTAGCAAAGTTATTGAGTGACTTTTTCCCGTTTTTTATTCTCCCGAAGTAATTGATTTTTTTGTATGTACATATTGTTACAAAATACCACCCGCCATTGGAATAATCGTATTCTTTTAATCGCGTTGGTTTTCTGTTTTTCATTGGTATGTATAAATATATTGGTGGGGACGAGGCATGCCTCATCCCTACATTGTAAATTTAAATGAATTTTATTTTATCAATCTCTTTCATTATTCTGTCTGTTTCGGTTAGAGAAACAATAATTTTCTGGTAATGTTCAATATCGCTGTTTGTTAGTTTACGCCCTTTGCGGTCTTTTAACCACTTTTGTGCAGGTTGATAACCTCCAATGTAAAAATTCCACGCCGTTTCGGGAATGTTGCCGAAATATTGTTCTTTGTTTATCCAGACTTTACCAGTTTTAGTTTTCTCATTTTGTAAGGGACGAATATATTCGTCCCCTACGATTTCAAATTTTATTTTTTCTACAACGTCTGAAGCAATAATAGGAAATGTTGTAATAAACTGATTTACTTTTGGCGATTCCAATAAGTGAAGCAAACGTAATTCAGTACCGAGTTTAACAAGCTTTTTGAAACTCTCTTTGTTTTTTGGGTATGGCACACGAGGAAAATCTATCTTTAAAAATTCTTTATATTTTACCCTGTAATTTGGAGAGTGTAAAACAGCATAAATGTAATCTAAAATTTCTTCCGGTTTTGTTTTGCCTGCCGTATTTTCTATTTCTTTAACTATTTCTGTTTTTAGGTTTGGGACTTTTGTGCCGTCTTTTGAATAAATAAAAAGTGGAAAATAATAAGTTTGAAATCCATAAAAATTTATATCAACTAAAGTGTTTGAAAGAGACAAAGTATTAAATTCTTTCGCATCGACCAATTTCCTCATAATTATTAAACCAAGATTGTCTTTTCTAAAAACATTTTGAAATACAGAAAATCTATGGCGTATGACTTTACTTAAATCATAATTAATAAATCTAT
>JADFGB010000040.1 GCA_022567875.1 Bacteroidota bacterium
CTTGCTTCAATTTCTATAAAACCAAGCTTTGGGCTTATTGTTATAAAGTAACTGTCATCAAGTCCGGTATCGTAAAAATATCTAATGACTCTTACATTATCACCAAAAAGGAACGCATTATAATCTACCCATTTATATATTTTAATATACGAAGTTGAATCTGTGGGGTCTCTGTCATATGCTATACTTACATGATCACTGTTTGGATATGAAAAAATACTTATATCTAAGTCATATTTAAAGAACAACCATTCTCTATTATTCCTTATGTCATAATAGTAAATTCCTATTGAATCGGCTCTAATAAAATCTTTGAAGTAGCCATAATAAGGGCTAAGTCTGAAATATTTATGACCATTAGGCATCAATGTATCGGTTGTAATTTTATAAACTAATGTATCGTAAGAAACAGGTGGACCAGATGGACTCCATTCTCCGCTTTTGAAATCCCATCTATTTCCAATTTCTAAAGGGAAATAAACAGTTGTATCTATCTGTGCAGAAATGAAAACTTGTGAGAATAATAAAAACAATAATATTTTTAATTTCACTTAGCACCCCGAAGTTAGATTAAATGGCTAAAATTTTAATAGATATAATTTGTTTAATAAAATAAGAAAAAATAAATGAAAAAGTAAAGGGGAAAACGCAGATTCAATCCATAATCAGACGGATGCGGTAGTTAATAAGAGAAATCATAAAAATCACATCTCAATTATATTTAGAAGGCTTCTCCAATACCGAATTGAAGGATAAAATTACTCCAAACTTTTTTATCAAAAATAAATCTTCTGTCATTCGGGTCATAAAACTTAAAAGCAAAATCTATTCTGAACGGAGCTATCAGTGTATAATACCTAAAACCCACACCTACAGCTACAGCCATTTGATCCCACCGAAATTGTTTATACCCCAGCCAAGAATTTCCGGCATCGGCAAAAAAAGTAATACCGTAGTGATTTAGAAATCTGTATCTGTATTCAAGGGAGGTCTCAAATAAAAAAGTCCCTCCTTTAACATTGGGCCCTTGTCTTATTCCGGTTCTTAAAATAGGTGTTCCTTCAGGAACAAGTTCATTTGTTCTCCAACCTCTAATTGAGTTGCTTCCGCCTGCATAAAATGTTCTATTAATTGGGATACCTGCAAAATCACCTACATAAGCCTGAACGTGCCCTATTTTTGTTCTAAATGCTAAAATTGAATTTCTTTTGTGAGAAAGATTAAAATACATTGAGTTGGTAATTAGTATTTTATAAAAAAGTGCACCGTCGAACTTATTACCCCTAATTTTTGTAATTAGATAAGGAATTGAGTTGGCTGTCTCTACTTGAAATGATAGATTATACCCTTTAGTTGGGAATAATAAACTGTCAATTGTGGTTGATCCAAAATTTACCCCTATGGCAGAAATAGTTTTAATAGATAAACTATCATTATAAGTCCTGTAAATTTCATTTGACTGTTCGATGTTATAAGAAATACTTAGAAAATTAATTAATGTATGCCTTGGTAATTCAAATTCAAATTTTAGTTTTGTGCCGTAAATTGTATTATTATAAGTTTTCTGTTTATTGATAGTGGCATAATTTTCCCACGTTCCAAATATATTTTTACCGAATAAATAAGGTTGTTCAAATTTTACTCGTGCATCAACATAACCTAAAAGCGTTGTATCTCTGAAAGAAAATTTCTTAAAGATATCTCCAAAATTTACTTGGAAAATATCTTGTACACCAAAGGATGTGCTGATAGTCATTTTTCTTGCCTCTCCAAGAAAATTTTTTCTTATGTAAGTAACCCCCAGTCCAAGATTAAATGCACTTTGCTGATTGTTAATTATAATTTCCGGAGAAATTTCATTCATTAGTCCGATATTACCCTGTAGTTTTAGGGGTACTTTATTTCCTGATGTATCTTTTTTAACTCCGGAAAGAGAAACAGTATTAAATAAACCTGTACGGAAAAGCCTTATTTGATTCAGTCTTATTTTTTCAAGGTCGTAAAAATCACCGGTTTTAAAACCACTGATTTTTTTAAGAAGTTTATTCTCTACAACATCAGAGCCTACACCACTTTTTTCAATTATTACCGAATCAATTGTATAACGTTTACCGGTTGTAAAATAAATATTAATACTTGTTTTATTTTTAAGTGTGTCAAGATAAATTAATGTACTGTCAAATGAGGCAATCATGTAGCCGGTATTAAGTAAAGTGCTAAAAGCCCTGTCTATATTGCTTGCCAACAATCCTTGTGAATAAATTTTTGTAGAATCCATTTCTAAATCATTACGTATTGATTGTTTTATCTCTGGAGGTAAATTATTAATACCGATTATTTTTGTTTCACCATAGTTTGCCGGTTTATTTTCGTTAATGAAGTATGTAAGTCTTACGTTTTTACTTGAAGTATCAATTTCTGTTTTGCTTGTTACATTTACTTTAAAAAAACCATTCGAAAAATAATAACCCTTAAGAGCATCTATATCTTTTTGCACATTAGTTGAATCAAAGTAAGAAGCCCCCCTCGAAAAACCCGTGATTGAATTTATAAATTTCCAAAACCACCAGGGACTTTCTTGAGAGTATATAACATAATCAAGCACAGATGATGAGTATTCTTCATTACCTTCAAAGTCTATTGATTTCAGCTCATATTTTCCAACTTCCTGAGCAAATAAGTTCAAGCTTAGAAATAAAAATATTGATAAAGTTATATATAATTTATTTTTCATTTATCGGCAGAAGCGTCAATAGTTATTAAAGAATATTGTCATCTAAATTAATATCTGTTGAACTGACCTTTATGTTTGGGAAATCTCTTTTTGCATTACCTATAAAAAAATATTTAATTTCTTTTCTTCTAATATTTTTTGAGATGTATAGTTGATCAAGTTTTTTTGATATTGAAACTAAATGTGAATAGTAGGTTTCATTTTCCTTAAAATTAATTATATAGGAGAATTGCTCTCCACCCATACTGCCCATATAATAATCATTTGAATTATAATAAAGAAGTTCATAATTAAAGAAAGGAAATTTTATTTTGTTTGTTAGAGATTTAGTTAATGAACCCCTTAAAACTTTTGTGCTTGAGATAACAGAAAGTTCCGTTTCTTTTAATCCTAATAAAAAGAATTGAATGCCTGTAGTATCTATTTTATTAATTTCTTTTGCAGCAGCTATTCCAAAATCACTATTGTTAATAAAATTTCCTTTAACAGCAAAGTGCACATTCTCACCTAAAACATCTCTAACCTTTTTCAGTAAAAATTCTTGGGACTCATATTTTTTTAATAGAATTTTTATATCTTCTTTCCCAGGTTTTCTACTGCAACCATTAAGTATAAAAAAAGATATAAAAAATAATAGAAATAAATATTTGTTAATTAATAACAACTTTTGTCCCTTTTTTTATTACAGTAAAAAGTTCATCAATATCATCATCACTAATAGCAATAGAGCCGTCAGTCCAATTAAACACAAAAGGAAGATTCTTAAATATAAAGTTAAGTTTACCAATACCGTGAATACCTATGTTGCCGCCAAGGTTTGTTTTAAGAAATAGACAATCTTTATAATAGAATTCATACTTTAATTGGTCAAATTGCTGCTGATTAATTATTCCTTTTCTAAGTCCACTCATTGCATCGGATAAATTTGGGTAATTTAATCTAAAGAATTTATGATATTTATTAAGAGTATCAATTGCGCAAATTTTATATTCTCCCGCCGGTGTGCTTAGGTCACCTATTTTAGTTTTTGTCTTCTTTATATTTTGACCAAATACAGCCCTGTAAGATTTTATAAATAATGTATCATCATATATGGATAATGAATAATTTTGTCTGTTAATAATAATGTTTGGAGAACTAATACTTGTAATCCCTTTTAATTTCATTTGTTCTTTAAGAGGAATCTCCCTTATATTAATAATAATTCCGTATAAAATAACACCTGACAAAAAAAGAATTATGCCTCCACTTAAAAGAAAAACATTTCCCCAAATATTACTACTAAAGTGATTGGAATAAACTTCCAAATTATCTTTTACATTGTTATTTTTATTTATTGACATTTTTACTCAGTTAATCAGTTAGCTCTATTTAAATTGAATAAAAAATTACGAATAAAGAAAATAAAATGTTTTTTAAAATAATTACAAAAAAAAACCCAATTTCAATTTCAAGAAACTGGGTTAAAACAAAATGAAAGAAACTGCTTAAACCTCCATAATTTCTTCTTCTTTGTTTTTAAGAATTTCATCAACTTTTTTTGTATGTTCGTCTGTTAATTTCTGAATATCGTCTTCAGCGTCTTTAAGCTGATCTTCCGAAATCTTTTTTTCTTTTTCCAATTTCTTAAGATGGTCATTGGCATCTCTTCGGATATTTCTTATTGCAATTTTTATATCCTCGCCAAAATTTTTTACAAGTTTTACCAGTTCTTTTCTTCGTTCTTCGTTTAGAGGTGGAATGGGTATCCTGATGTTACTGCCATCACTAACAGGGTTAAGCCCTATATTTGCTTCTAAAATTGCTTTATCAACTGCAGGCACAATAGATTTATCCCAGGGTGTAATAGAAAGATTATGAGCATCTAAAACTGAAATATTGCCTACTTGATTCAGTGGTGTCAAATTTCCGTAATAATCTACTTTTATTCCGTCTAATAGTGTAGTTGTTGCTTTACCTGTTCTAATTTTAACAACTTCATTTCTTAAAGCTTCAATTGACTTATCCATTCTGGATTTAGCATCTTGTTTTATGGCTTCCATAAATGCCTCTTTTAATTTTAATTAAAATCTCAACGGCTTTGATTAGTGATTAACTAAAGTTCCAACCTTATTACCCATCACTAATTTAAGTAAATTATTCGGTTTATCCATATTAAAAACAACTATGGGCATACTGTTTTCTTGACATAAACTTATTGCAGTTAAATCCATCACCCTTAAATTATTTTTTAGAATATCTAAATATGAAATATTTTCAAACTTAGATGCTTCAGGATTTAGTTCGGGATCTTTGTTGTAAACACCGTCAACCCTTGTGCCTTTTATTATAATTTCAGCTTCAATTTCAACTGCTCTTAGTGATGCAGCAGTATCTGTACTAAAATACGGATGTCCGGTTCCCGCACCAAAGATTACAACCCGGCCTTTTTCCAAATGTCTGATAGCACGTCTTCTTATATACGGTTCGGCAATTTCTTGCATTTGAATTGCGCTCATCAGTCGTGAATATACACCTTGATGTTCAATTGCACTTTGTAAAGCCAAAGAATTAATAACTGTTGCAAGCATTCCCATTTGGTCCCCTGTAACTCTGTCAATGCCTTGGTCTGCAGCACTTAATCCTCTGTAAATATTTCCACCGCCAATTACAATACCGAGTTCAACACCGGCATCGTGAACTTTTTTAATTTCTTGAGCAAAAAATTTAACGACATTATGGTCAATGCCAAATCCTTTCTTACCCATTAATGATTCGCCACTTAGTTTAAGAAGAATACGTTTGTATTTAGGTTTTTCCATTTAGAGTTTTTTTTATAGTTTAAATATAAAAAAAGGTCTTAATAAAATTAAGACCTTTTGAAAAAGATTATTTATTTTCATCACCTAGATGAAAACGGTGAAAATGAACAATACTTACATCAGTTTCATTTCGTGTGTTCAATTCTTTGATAAGTATATCTATGGTTTTTGTATTGTCTTTAATGTAAGCTTGTTCAATAAGACAATTTTCCTTATAGTATTTATTCAATTTACCTGATGATATTTTATCTAAAATTTGTTCTGGTTTTCCTTCTTTTCTTGCTATCTCTTTATAAATTTCAATTTCTTTGTCAACAACTTCCTTTGATATTTCTTCGCGATTTACACAAACAGGTTTCATTGCTGCAATCTGCATAGCGATATCTCTTCCTAAATTATTTAATTCATCAGTAGCATTAGAAACATTTCCAAATTTCATAACCACTCCCAATTTAGATCCCATATGTACATAATCTACAAACATTGCATTTTCATCATTCTCGTTAATGAATCGAGAAACTTCAATTTTTTCTCCAATTTTTCCCATTAGATCAGTTAAAGAATTATTAACTTTTTCATCACTTAAAAGAGATTCTAAATCTTTGTGTTTATTTGTATGAATATTTTCTAAAATGGAATTTGAAAATGAAACAAAATCGTTACCTCTTGCAACAAAGTCTGTTTCGCAATTAACTTCAACAATTGTAACAGATTTTTTATTATTAGAAACCTTTGTAAGCACCATGCCTTCGCTTGTAGATTTCTCTGCTCTTTTGGCTGCAACTGATGCTCCTTTTTTTCTTAATAGTTCGATCGCTTTTTCCATGTTACCGTCGGTTTCAGTAAGAGCTTTCTTACAGTCCATCATGCCGACACCGGTTTTTTTCCTTAATTCATTTACTTGTGATGCAGTGATAGCCATAATAATTATTTTCCTTCTTCTTTTTCTTTTGAATCAGTTTCTTTGTCTTTGGTATCAATTATTTCTTCTTTGGATTCAGTTACTTCCTCTTGGGGTTTTGTTTCCTTTTCTTTAGTTTCAGTTTCTTGTGTTACTTCTTTAGCAAGAATTTCTTTTTTCTGCTCCGCCCTTTTCATTTTTTTATCAGCCACAGTCTTTTTTAGTTTCTTAATTTTAGGCTTTATTTCAGTCGGTTGGTTTTGAGTTTCTTCTTTTGTTTCATCTGTTACTTTTTCCTCGCTACCTTTTTCTTCCTTTTCTTTTGCAGCTTTCTTTGCGGCTTCTCTTAGCTTCATCTCTTCTGCTTTTTTCTGCTCTCTTTCCATCTTTAGTCTTTCTTTTTCTGCATCTTCTTCGGCTTTCTTTTCTTTAGCTATTCTGTTTCCTTCCATTACAGCGTCAGCTAAATATGAGACAATTAGTTCAATTGTTTTTACAGCATCGTCGTTTGCAGGAATTACGTAATCAACTTCATCAGGATCACAGTTTGTATCAACTATTGCATAAACAGGAATGTGAAGTCTTTGTGCTTCTTTAATAGCAATTGATTCTTTTCTAATGTCAACAACAAAGAGTGCTCCCGGTATACTGTTCATTGTTTCGATACCTCCGAGTATTTTTTTAAGTTTATCCTTTTCTCTTATTCTGAAAAGTCTTTCTTTTTTATTTATTTTATCAAAAGTTCCGTCAGTTTCTTGTTTTTCTATAATATTTAATCTTTTAACACTTTTTCTAATGGTAGAAAAATTTGTAAGCATTCCGCCAAGCCATCTTTCACATACCCATTTTGCCTCACATCTTCTTGCCTCGCTTTCTATTACTTTTTTGGCTTGTTTTTTTGTACCTACAAAGAGAATTGTTTTACCTTCAGCTGCATCTTTTGACAGATTTTCAGCAGCTTCCAATAATTTTTTTTGGGTTTTTTTAAGGTCTATAATATGAATCCCGTTTCTTTCCATAAAAATATATGGCTTCATTTTTGGGTTCCAACGGCGGGTTAAATGTCCGAAATGTGCTCCGGACTGGATTAGCTGAGTTAAATCAACTGTACTCATTATGTTACTCCTGTTGTTTA
>JADFGB010000381.1 GCA_022567875.1 Bacteroidota bacterium
AATAACAGAAAAACAAGTATCTGCAGAAGACAAACCGCTTGATGAAAAACAAGTATCTGCAGAAGACAAACCGCTTGATGAAAAACAAGTATCTGCAGAAGACAAACCGCTTGATAAAAAACAAGTATCTGCAGAAGACAAACCGCTTGATAAAAAACAAGTATCTGCGGAGAAACAAAAAGACGAAAATAAAGAAACTGAATAGCTTTAGATTACAAAAGGGAGAGTTTACACCTCCCTTTTGTTTCACCTATTATTTTTCATGTTTACAACCAATAGTCTAAACCTTATTACAAATTGTTTATTTTGAAATCATCATTTATAAAAAGAATCATTAAAAATAGTATATTATAATTTATTTAATAACAAAGTAATAAGGCTTTTTAGGACAGAAAAAAATCCTTTATTATTAAATTATGGACAAAAAAGTAGCATTACATACCCTAGGTTGTAAATTAAATTTTTCAGAAACATCAACTATCGGCAAACAGTTTCTGGACCGCGGCTTTAAGATTGTTAATTTTAAGAATAAAGCCGATGTTTATTTAATTAATACTTGTACGGTAACGGAAAATGCCAACCGAGAATGCAGACAGATTGTAAGAAGAGCATTGCGTCAAAATCCATATGCACACATAATTGTAACCGGTTGTTACGCCCAGTTAAGCTCTGAGGAAATTACCGGTATTAAAGGGGTAGATACTGTACTTGGTAACAACGAAAAATTTAAGTTATTTTCAATTATAGAAGACTTCAGCAAAAGAGATCTTTCCTGTACATTCGTATCACCTACAAATCAATTAAATGATTTTGGTGCTGCCTATTCAACTGATGCTGATTCAAGAACTCGAGCATATTTAAAAATACAAGATGGCTGTGATTATAAATGTACATTTTGTACAATTCCTTTGGCAAGGGGTAAAAGCAGAAGTATGAACCCGGTAGATGTTTTAGATAAATTTAAATCGCTCGTTAATTCAGGATATAAAGAAATTATATTAACGGGTGTTAACGTTGGAGATTACGGAAAACATATAGGCGGAAACCTCTTCACTTTACTTAAAAAGATGGTAGCGGTCCCTGGTAAATTTAGAATTAGAATTAGCTCGATAGAACCAAACCTATTAACCGATGATATAATAGCTTTGACGGTAGATAATGAAAAGATGTGCAGGCATTTTCATATTCCATTACAAAGCGGTAGTTCTAAAATATTAAAACTTATGCAAAGAAGATATACGATAAATTATTATTCATCTTTAATAGATAAATTAAGAAACAAAATACCCGATATTGGGATAGGTGTTGACGTTATTGTTGGGACACCCGGTGAGACCGATAAACATTTTAAAGAAACTCAAAATTTTCTTAACGATTTACAGATTTCATATCTACACGTTTTTACATATTCAGAAAGACCTAACACCAAAGCTGTTGAGTTAAGCGGGTCAGTCGACAAAGCTGAAAGAAAAAAAAGAAATAAAATACTTAGAATACTCAGTGACAAGAAGAAGCATTCTTTTTACAACAAGATGATAGGTAAAAAATTAAAAGTGTTGTTTGAATCCAATAATTCATCAAGTACCATAAAGGGCTTTTCTTCAAATTATGTGCGAGTAGAAAATTTTTATAAACCTGAATTAGAAAACAATATCAGAACTGTAAAAATATTAGAAGTTGATTCTGATATTTGCAAAGGCATAATAATGGGTATAAATAAACCTGTTGAATTACTCGCTGGATAATATTTATATTAAAAGTAATGAATAAAATTATTTTTACAATCCTTTTTGCTACGGCATTACTTTTTCCACAGAGTGAAAACATTTTAAAATTAGAATACCAGGTCAAACAAAATCCTGGAAATAGCTTAATATTTATCCATATAAAAGAATCAGAAGATATTGATAATACAATTAAAACTTTGGAAGAATATGATTTTTTAAATAGAATAAGATTTTTTGCTGTTGATGAAATAGAAGAAGATTTTGAATTAAGCTACATCGCAATTCATTCAAATTATCATGGTAAAGGGATTGGTACGAACCTCGTAATGCGTGGAATAAGTGAAATGCAAAAAAAGGGGGCAAAATATTGTTGGGTTAAAACTCTATCAAAAACTCCTGAGACTATTCACTTTTATGAAAAAAAGGGTTTTAATATTTACAATACCTTTATTGGTAGAGTTTTCTTATACAAAA
>JADFGB010000382.1 GCA_022567875.1 Bacteroidota bacterium
CCAAAAAAATATCACACATTAGCTGTCATCTTAACAATTATAATTCTGTTTTTAATTTTTTTTAATCCTCTCTATTTCGGGGGCAAGACATTTCAATCGGGTGATATAATTGCTTTCAAAAGTTTAAGACCATATGTAGAAAATCATACCGATGGTTTTACCCTTTGGAATCCCCACATATTTTGTGGGATACCTGCCTACGCTACCAGTACGGGGGCACCATGGTTTAATCTTTTTTACGATGGTATAACTGCTGTTCGTGGTGCTTTTTCTGCATTCTTTGAAGTTGAATATTCAATGTGGAGCTTTTATTTAATTATACTCGGAATTACTTCATTCTTTTTCATGAAGTTCCTCACTAAAAATACCCTGGTTAGTTTGTTCACAGCTGTATCAACCGCATTCAGTACGGGGTTGATTGTATTTTTGTTTATCGGACACGTTACAAAACTGACCGCAATTTGTTGGTATCCCCTCATCTTCCTATTGATTTTGAGGCTTCAAAAGAAAATCACTTTAATTGATATTTTATTATTGATAATAACTTTACAACTGTTTCTTCAAGGTTTTCATGTTCAGATAATATTTTATTCTCTTTTATCAGTCGGTATATATTTTATTTATTATTTACTTAGAGCTTTATTCAAGAAAAACAAAGAATTAAGACAAAAAGTTTTAAAGACAGCCGGTGTATTTACTTTCTCTTTTATAATTGCTTTGCTTATTCAATCCGATAATCTTACGCAGGTTTACGAATATATGCCTTACTCTACAAGAGGAAGTGCAAGCATCGTAGAGAAGACAACGGCACAAACAACTAAATCGGAAAGTGATTACTACAACTACCACACAAGCTGGTCTTTTTCTCCCGAAGAAGTTGTAACATTTATTGTTCCTTCTTTTTATGGATTTGGAAACTCTACTTATAAAGGCAAACTAACACAAGGTAAACCGGTTGAAGTCAATACATATTTTGGTCAAATGCCTTTTGTTGACGTTGCAATGTATATGGGAGTTTTGGTTTTCTTCCTTGCTCTTTTTGCAATGTTTTCAAGATGGAAAGAGCCGTTCGTTCAATTTTTAACAATTCTTTCTATCTTTGCTTTAATTTTATCTTTTGGTAAAAATTTTTCTCCCTTGTTTGATCTTTTCTTTTATTACTTCCCTTTCTTCGACAAATTCCGTGTACCTTCAATGGTTTTGGTTTTGATGCAGTTAAGTTTCCCTGTTTTAGCAGGATTAGGAATAATGAAGATAATCTCTTTAAGAGAAGAAAAAAATGATAAACTAATAAAATTATTAAGAAACATTTCAATTGTATTTACAGCTCTTTTTGTTATATCAATTCTTTTTAATTCTATTATTGCCGATTGGTTTGTTTCAAGAGTAAATAATTTTGTTGGTTCTATCAGTTCATCCAGGCCTCAATATGCACAGCAGTTTAGCGCATTAGCAGGATATATGGGTAATATGTTTTCCGGCGATTTAATGATTGCAATGGGAATGTTAACACTTACATTCGGCGGGGCTTATGCTTATGTTAATTCAAAATTAAGCAGAGATGTTTGGGTTTTGTTATTAATTATTTTAACACTATTTGATCTCTGGAGAATTGCAGACAGAGGTGCACAGTATAAAGATAATCCCGATATAACAAATCAGTTTAACCCACCTGATTACATTACTGCTATAAAAAATAGGAATGATAAAGAACCTTTCAGAATTTTTAATTTAAAACAAGACGGTTCTTTGGGTTCATTCAGAAATAATTCAAATTATAACTCTTACTTTCTTGTAGAAGATTTTTACGGTTATTCTGCAATAAAACCTAGAACTTTCCAGGATTATATGGATGTTGTTGGTCCTGTAAACGAGACTATGTGGAATATGTTGAACGTAAAATATATTATAACGGATAAACCCTTTCAATTAACCGGTATGCTTTCTGTCTATAAAGGAAACAATACTTTTATTTACGAGAATATAAACTCATTACCGAGGGTTTATCTGGTTGACAGCGTCAGTTATAAAAAAGGAATTGATATTCTCAATTCAGTAAAATCAAACTCATTCAATCCTAAAATAATTGCGTTTGTGAATGATGAAAATTTAAGAATTGACAAACCGGATTCCTCAGCATACTCTAAAATAATTGCATACAAAAATGAATCAGTTAAACTGGAAGTCAATGCAACCGG
>JADFGB010000041.1 GCA_022567875.1 Bacteroidota bacterium
CAATGGGATTAGTTACATATACATCTATTTTTGCCGAATCATCAGTAGATATAATATTAGTGATAACACCATCGGCATTTTCTGTGTAGTTTGTTGGATATACTTGAACAAAAGTAGCATCTGACCAAACATAAGGAGCAATAACTGTTCCCCATCTTACTTCTGGTTTATGCTGAGTGTGTGAAATCATTCCCCCAAAAGAATTATTAGTAATTTGAAGCGGGGGGGCTACGGAGAGTCCGAGATAGCCATTATTAACTTTATTAAGCCAAGTAGCACCAAGAATATCACCTTCTTTTACTTGAGCTCCTTCTCTTATTATACCGTTTTCATCTAAATCTTTTACAGCATCTTCGCTTACATTAGGTATTTCCCTTGTAAGTTCTTCTTCTCCACGTTTTGTTTCTCTAACCTGTAGCTCAAATTCTTCAATGTGAATTGATGTATAAGTATCATTAGCTACTATTTTTTCATTTATAATAATTGCATCCTCAAAGTTATAACCTCTCCAAGGCATAAAGGCTACTAACACGTTTCTGCCCAAAGCTATTTCTCCACCGTCGGTTGCACTGCCGTCAGCAAGTACATCACCTTCAGTTACTTTCTGTCCTTCTTTAACTATTGGGTTTTGATTGATACATGTTTCCTGATTAGTTCCTCTAAATTTTGTCAAAGTATATTCTTTTGAATGCGAATCGTCAAAACTTGTTAAATATTCAATACTGTTTGTGTTAATATCGTAATTAACTATTATTTTATTTGCATCAACATATTCTATTTTTCCGTTACCTTCAGCAATAATAACAGCTCTTGAGTCACGAGCTAATTTTTGTTCCATTCCAGTACCAACAATAGGCGCCTCAGGTTTTAGTAAAGGAACAGCTTGTCTCTGCATGTTTGAACCCATTAAAGCTCTGTTTGCATCATCATGTTCAAGAAAAGGAATCATTGCAGCTGCGGCACTTACTAATTGAGATGTAGCTACATCCATATATTGTACATCTGTTCCGTGTGAAATAGGAAATTCACCTTTTTTTCTTGTTTTTACTCTTTCAAGAACAAATTTACCGTTTTTATCCAGCAAAGCATTTGCCTGGGCTATTGTGTATATGTCTTCCTGTTCTGCAGTTAAATATTCAACTTCTCCTGTTACTTTAGCTTTTTCAATTTTTCTGTAAGGTGTTTCTAAAAATCCGTAACGGTTTACTCTTGCATAAATAGTTAGGGAAGAAATAAGACCTATGTTAGGTCCTTCTGGTGTTTCAATTGGACAAAGACGACCATAATGTGTATAGTGAACATCACGAACTTCAAAACCTGCTCTTTCTCTTGTTAAACCACCGGGGCCTAAAGCAGACATCCTTCTTTTATGTGTCATTTCAGCAAGTGGATTTGTTTGATCCATAAACTGTGAAAGTGGATTTGTACCAAAAAATGCATTTATCACACTACTAATAGTCCTGGCATTTACTAAATCTTGAGGTGTGAAATTTTCGGTGTCGCGAATATTCATTCTTTCTTTAATTGTTCTAGCCATTCTTGACATACCGATATTAAACTGTTGTCCAAGTTGTTCGCCTACAGTTCTAACTCTTCTATTTCCCAAATGATCTATATCATCAACATGCTCTTTTCCAACTCTTAATTTGATAATATATTTCATAATTTCAATTATATCTTCAATAGTAAGTATTTTAGTTTTTTCATCGACATTCAAATTAAGTCTGTCATTCATTCTGTGTCTACCTACATCCCCTAGATCATATCTCTTATCGTTAAAGAATAATTTTTCAATTAAAGCTTCCGCAGTTTCTATATCTGGTGCTTCTCCTGAACGAAGTTGTCTATATATAGCGTATAATGCCTCTTCACGAGTGTGAGAAGTATCTTTTTTAAGAGTGTTAACAATTAAATCCAAATCAGGTGAAGTTTCTGAATTTATAAATTTTAGAACATCAATTTCAGCTTCATTAACTCTGTCTATATCCTCTTCAGAAAAGATAGAATCTTTAGCAAGAAATATTTCACCGGTTGCCATATCAAATACATCACTGGCAATAGTTCTTCCAATAAAACCCTCAAGTTTAACTTTTTTTGTATTAACTTCTTCAATTAAGTTAAATAGATTTAAAATTTCTTCGTCTGTTTCAAAACCTAAGGCTCTTAATAGAGTTGTTGCTGGAAACTTTTTTCTTCTATCAATATAAACAAACATCACATAGCTAATATTTGTAGCAAATTCAACCCACGACCCCCTTAAAGGAATAATTCTGGCAGAATAAAGTGGAGTACCATTTGGATGAACCGTTTGCGAAAAAGCTACACCAGGTGACCGATGAAGCTGTGAAACAACTACTCTTTCGGCTCCGTTAACAACAAAAGTTCCCTTTTCTGTCATAAACGGAAGATTTCCCAGATAAACTTCCTGTTCAACACTGTTTACAAATTCTTCAGTTTCTCTGTCTTTAGTAGATAGACGAAGTTTTGCTTTAAGAGGAACAGCAAAGGTTAAACCTCTTTCCATACATTCAAATACAGAAAAACGGGGTTTCTCAAAAAAGTAATTTATAAAATCTAATCTATAATTCTCTTTGTTATCAAATATTGGAAAATTTGAAGTAAAAACTGCCTGCAAACCTTTGTTCTCTCTTTTATCTACAGGAACTTTAGATTGAACAAATTCTTCAAATGTTTTTGTTTGAATATCTAATAAATCCGGAGCATCTATTATAGAGGGTATTTTTCCAAAGGAAATTCTTTTAGTATCCAATTGTTAGCCTCCAATTATTTTTTATTTTCTAATTTCTTTTTCATTGTACATAAATATCAACGAGACAAAAAGTGATAAGACGAATCTATCCGCCTTATCTCTTTTTGAACAATTGCAATATATCTTTATTTAATATTATTTTAATTCTACTTTTGCCCCTGCATCTTCAAACTCTTTTTTAAGCTTTTCAGCTTCTTCTTTTGAAATTCCTTCTTTCACAGTATTCGGAGCAGAATCTACAAGATCTTTAGCTTCTTTTAAACCTAAACCAGTATGAGCCCTAACAACCTTGATAACATTAATTTTTTTGTCTCCTATTCCAATAAGAATAACATCAAATTCAGTCTTTTCTTCAACAGGTGCAGCATCCCCGGCAGAAGCTCCACCAGCAACTATAACAGGTGCGGCGGCAGTTACTCCAAATTCATCTTCGAGTGCTGTTTTTAATTCAGAAGCTTCAACAAGTGATAATTGCTTTATTTTTTCAACAATTTCAGCTATTTTTTCAGCCATATTATATTTCTCCTAATTATTAATTTATTATAAAAACTTTATTCACTTCTTAGTGAAATTTGGTCTACTACATTAACTAGATCTCTCATAACAGCATTTATAGCTCCAACTACACCAGAAATAGGTGCATTTATACTACTTAATATGGAAGCAATCACCTCTGATTTTGAAGGTAACGATGCTAAGGTTGCAAGCTGTTCGCCGTTATAGTATTGATCTTCAATATAGCATGCCTTTAATGACATTTTCTTTGTATTATCAAAAAACTTTTTGATAATTTTAGCAGGTGCAACCGGGTCTTCAGTAGTAAATGCATAACCGGTCATTCCTTCCAAATGTTCTGAAAGTTTTTCAAACTTTCCCACCTCAGAAAGCGCTCTGTTAAACAATGTATTTTTAATTACCCTGTATTTAACACCTTCTTTACGAAACTCATTTCTTAAGTCATTGATTTCATCTACAGCAATTCCACTGTAATCGGTTAGATAAACCGCATTGGAATTGTTTAGTATTTTCTTAACTTCAGAAACTAATTCCGATTTCTCATTTTTATTCATAATATTTCCATTCAAGATTCTAGATTAATCTTAATTATTTTTTTTTGAAGCATTATATGAGTGCGTAAATTCTTTTAATTAGCTAATTCTTCTTTTGATATTTTTAATCCAGGTCCCATTGTACTAGATAAGAATACACTTTTTACGTATTGACCCTTAACAGAAGATGGTCTCATTTTTATTAATGTATTAATAAAAGTTTCAACATTTTCCACTAACTTATCTGTGTCAAAATTTAATTTACCTAACGAGGAATGAATAATTCCTGCTTTTTCAACACGAAACTCTATTTTTCCAGCTTTAACTTCCATTACTGCTTTTGCAACATCCATAGTTACAGTACCGCTCTTTGGGTTAGGCATAAGTCCTTTAGGACCAAGCATTCTACCTAATTTTCCCAATTCAGCCATAGTATCAGGAGCTGCAATTATAACATCAACATCTGCCCAACCACCTTTAATTTTTTCAAGATATTCATCCAATCCTGCAAAATCAGCTCCGGCCTCAAGTGCTTCTTCAGCTTTAGCTTCTTTAGCAATTACAAGAACTTTAACGTTTTTACCAGTTCCATTGGGTAAAGAAACTGTTCCTCTAATCATTTGATCTGCATGTCTGGGATCTACACCAAGTCTCATTGCACAATCAAGTGTTTCCACAAAATTTACTTTTGAACTTTCTTTTAATAATTCTATTGCATCAACAATAGTATATTCTTTAGTTATATCAACTTTTTCTTCAATCACTTTATTTCTCTTAGTCTTTTGCATTATTTTTCCATTAAAATTATAATCTTAAAAAATTTTAATTTATTTTTTTACTGTAATTCCCATACTCCGTGCAGTACCGGTAACCATACTCATTGCGTGGTCAATATCAAAAGCATTTAAATCCGGCATTTTTAATTCAGCAATTTCTTTAACCTGAGCTGAAGTTACTTCTGCAACTTTTGTTCTATTCGGTTCAGATGAAGCTTTTTCAAGCTTAGCAGCTTTTTTTAATAAAACAGATGCAGGTGGGGTTTTTGTAATAAATGTAAATGATTTATCAACATACACTGTTATTACAACGGGAATAATTAAACCGTTTTTATCCGATGTTTTAGCATTGAACTGCTTACAGAATTCCATAATATTTACACCCTTTTGTCCCAAAGCAGGACCAACAGGTGGTGAAGGGTTTGCTTTTCCGGCAGGAATTTGAAGTTTGATATACCCAGATATTTTTTTTGCCATTCTATTGTACCTTTTTAAAAATAAATTCTAAATTACTTTTCTATTTCTGCTTGAACAAAATCTATTTCAACAGGAGTTTTACGTCCAAATATTGAAACCATAACTTTTATTTTCATCTTTTCTTCGTTCACTTCATCAATAGTTCCGTTAAAATTATTAAACGGTCCATCAATAATTTTTACAATGTCTCCTTTCTGGAAAATAGTTTCCATTCTTTCGGTTGTTTCATCTTGTGTAAGACGACCGATAATTCTCTTTACTTCTTCAGGCTGAAGTGCATTTGGATTTTTCCCGGATCCAAGAAAGCCCATAACTGATTGAGTGTTTACAATAAATTCCTTAACCTGATTGTCTAAATCTACATGCACAAGTATATACCCAGGAAAGAAGTTTTTAGTCTTGCTTTTTTTCTTTCCGGCTTTTACTTCAAACACTTTTTCCATCGGTACAAGAATTTCGTGTATTTTTGTTTTTAAAGATTCATTTTCTTCAAGTTTGGAATCAATAAAGCTTTTTACCTTATTTTCGTGACCCGAAAAAGTTCTTACAACATACCATTTCCCTTCCATTACTTCTCCCAACTTAAAAAATCCCCGTAAAGAGCTTAGTTACTATCATATCAACTACATAAGTAAATGCAGCTATTAAAAGACAAACAACAATAACAACATTTGTTGATTCTTTTAATTCGTCCTTGGTAGGCCAAGTAACTTTTTTCATCTCTTTAACAACATCTTCAAAATAACGGATTATTTTTTCTTTCATATCCTATTTTCCTATTTAAGCAGCACGTCAGGGAGGACTCGAACCCCCAACCTGCGGTTTTGGAGACCGCTGCTCTAGCCAATTGAGCTACTGACGTAGCTAAATAAAATTATTTAGTTTCCTTATGAATAGTATGTTTTTTATCCCAACGGCAATACTTTTTGTATTCTACTCTTCCTGTTTGCAATCTTTTATTTTTAGTTGTAGTGTAATTTCTTCTTTTACACTCTGTACATTCTAAGGTTATTATATCTCTCATAATTTTTCTCGATTAAAAATTTCTTACTCAAAACTTTATTTTCATTAAACTAACTTATCCCAAATTGTTGAGATTACCTCATCAAACTCTTTTTTAGTGAGCTGACGACCGGGATTGAACCGGTGACCTCATCCTTACCAAGGATGTGCTCTACCGACTGAGCTACGTCAGCATAAAATTCATATTCAATCCTTATACATCAATAGAAACAGAACATATTTTTTTAAACTTTTTCAGTTAGCTGCATCAGCTCACAAAATTGTTGAGCGGGAGACGGGATTCGAACCCGCGACCAACAGCTTGGAAGGCTGTGACTCTAGCCAGCTGAGTTACTCCCGCATATCTTTTCAGTCTTTTCAAAGGGTACAAAACTACTTTGTTTTTCCTCTGTAGTTCCGCGACCAAACCGGTAAATGCCGGATGACTCCAGCAAACTGAGTTACTCCTGCAACACTCAAAAGCAATTTCATTCAATGAACAAATATCATCTTCAATAACATAAAATAGCCCCTAAATACAAGGGGATAAACGCTTGTGGGCGGCGAGGGACTCGAACCCCCAAAGGCGTCAGCCAACGGATTTACAGTCCGCCCCGGCTCTCCAACTCCGGCGTCCGCCCATAAATATAAACGAACATTAAATATATCGGTATTTTTATAAAATTGCAAATTATTATTTAATACATTTTTCTAAAACTTTAAATAATATTATAGCATGATGTACTTTTATAATATAGGCTTACAGTCAAAAATAAATTAGATAAAGACTTTCTCTAAATCAATTCTAAATAAAAATGTGGTAGGTTTGTTTTTTTGTTATTTGTTCCATTATTTTTAATCCTCTCAATATATAAATTTAATAGGAAATGTATCTTTAATTTATATCTGAGAAATCTTTACAAATTATTACTTCCGAATAAATAAAATTAATCTGTAATTTAGCCGGGTCTTATTCACGTAGAATTAAATATATAACATAGCTTATGTCTATCAAATCTATGATGAAATTAAAACAGTAAAAGTTATCCATTAGCTAACTGATGAATGTAAAATCTTTGTTAATTAATCTTTATTGTATTATTTTAATATCATCATTATAGATTTACGGGGTTATGTATGAAAAAATATTCCTTCTTAATTCTCTTAATTATTTATTCAAACCTTTTCGCACAAACAGAGCATAAATCAATTCTATATCTAGAATCAGAATCAAAACAATTAATTGAAAATTCATCTTTACTATCAGATTCAATTTATTCTGAAAATATTTTTAAAGAACAACATTCAGTTGGAAACATATTAGCACAAACATTAATTGGATCTATTTTTAGTTTGGGGGCTGGTTTTATCTCATTGGGAATCTCATATGGAATAGCTTACAGCAGTAATAATGCAACTTTTAGTGCCACTGCCTTTTATATGTTAGTACCAACA
>JADFGB010000383.1 GCA_022567875.1 Bacteroidota bacterium
TGTTAATTAAAACAACATTGAAAAAGACAGCATTAAATTTTCTACCCAGAAAAGAAATTTGGTTGTGTATTTATTAATTACAGTAGTTTCTTTTCTAACACTTAAACTGTTATTAATAATATTTATATCCATTAAGTTTTTATTATTTGGGTCAAGTTTAACCCATTCAATTTTATTTTTACCAATAAAAGTAAAATTTTTGTTTAGCGCTTTACCATTCCAGATAATCAGTGTATCTGTGTCATCCGAAAAATGCACTGCAATTTCCGTTGGCATAATTGCATCACCTAATCTTGAGATTAAAAAAGATGAACGATATATTTTATTTTGATTTTTTTTATAACGATAAAGTTTTTTAACGTTTACACTATCGTATAATCCTTTTGGCTGTTCCAGAAGGATGTTTCTTATTTTCGCGACCTTATAATCGCAAACAGCAGTACCGTATAAAAACTGATCGAAGAACCAGTTAATGTTATTTCCGTATTTATTTCCCAACCTTTTATTATAAATTTCATTTACTATATCAATAAAATTTTGTGCATACGGATGTTTAAATTTCCATCTTTCATAATAGGTTTTCATAATTTCATTCATAACCTCCAAACCTACTAATCCCTCCAATGTAGACATCCATGTTCCGGTTTTATTATAAGTTATATTACCGTAACCTCCGTTAGTAAACTCCCAAGACGGTCTGTAATTATTAGCAATTCTTGGGTTTCTCATTGAAATATATGCTATCCTTTGTTCCTCTCTAGTTCCATAATGATAACCGAAAAGATTCGTATTTGATTTTTTTGTTCCATAAAGAGAGTCCATCGTTCTTGCTTCAAAGTATGAGTTAAATCCTTCGTCAAGCCAAGGATCTTCAAATTCATTGGATGCAAGTATTCCCATAAAATAAATATGTCCGAATTCGTGAACCGTTACATTCTCCAACAATTTAACTTCCTTGGGCATATTCCATAAACTTATTATTGTAAAAAAAGTTGGGTATTCCATACCTCCGGATTTAAATCCTTTAAGTGGAGGATCAACAATTGTAATATTCGGATAAGGATATTTTCCGAGATTGTCATTAAAATATTGCAAAGCCCCTTTTATCGAATGCTGAACCCTCGGAGCTAAAGATAAATGTTCGGGCTGCATTAAAATTCTTATACTAACATTATTCCACATATCATTTACAACTTTGAATCTTGGAGAAGCTGTCCAAGCAAAATCAATTACATCTTCAGCTCTGTACATATAGGTGATTGTGCTGTCGTTGTTTTCAATTTTCTTTTGCAGCAAACCGACTGCACCTACTATATAATTATTCGGGAGAGTTATATTAACATTGTAAACACCGAAATCTGCATAAAATTCTGAATTAGCATGAAATTGGTGGCAATTCCAGCCGCCCTTTTTTGCATTTCTGATTCCGGGAAATTCATAAACACCAATTTTAGGGAACCACTGTCCGACTAAATAATAATCACCGGCATAACCGGTCCTTGCTATAATTTTAGGTAGTTTAGCTTTAAAATCTATTTTAAGTTTTATTGTTTTGCCAGGTTTTAATGGTTTGTCTAATTTAACACTAATTACTGTTTGGTCATCTTTATTACCGTCATCCGGTTGAATGAATTTTATATTGTTTGTTAAATCTGTTCCGTCAATTTTTTTTATTGATAAAACATCAATCCACCCCCAGTCATCCACGCTGATATTTCGGTTTCTTTTTGAAACCCCGGTCGAGGCTTCTTTCATAAATGTAGAATTTGAGTTTTTAAAAGCATTCAAATAAAGATGAAACTGGAGTTCTTTAATATTATCATTAGACATATTTGTCCAAGTTAGAATTTCACTTCCATCAAGTATTTTTGTTTTTGTGTTTAACTTTACATCAATATCGTAATTTGCATTTCTCGGGCTTAAAGGTGTTTTAAAAATGATTTGCGAAAAAGAATAGTCTGTAATGAGAAGAAATGTTATAAAAAATAAAATTGTCTTTCTAATTTTATTGAGAAAAATAATTTTCATAAGTTATAGTCTCCCTATAATTATATCAAAACGATATTTATTTTAATGCATTTTATTTTTAATAGCAATTATAATGTGATTAATAATTCAGCCAAACAATTTATATTATAAAATCTTTTATAATATCTTTAAATTATAATTATTAGTAATTAATAT
>JADFGB010000384.1 GCA_022567875.1 Bacteroidota bacterium
GGTGCAAACAGATAATCAAGCAGCCAGGATGAAAGTGAAATATGCCACCTACGCCAAAAATCTCCTATGCTTGTTGCTTTAAAAGGTGCATTAAAGTTAGCCATTAAATTAAAGCCCAACAAAAGAGCTACACCAATTGCCATATCAGTGTACCCGGAAAAATCACAATAAATCTGAAGTGTATAAGCATAAGAGGCTAATAAGTTTTCTACGCCCGTGTATCTTGTTGGGTCGCCAAAAACTCTATCAACGAAATTCAGACCAATAAAATCCGCAATAACAATTTTCTTAAATAACCCTGACATTATCAGAAATGTTCCTCTACCAATATTTTCTTTTGGTACATTTATTTCGCTTTGTATTTGAGGAAGTAGTTTTGATGCTCTGTCAATAGGTCCGATAAGTAAATCAGCAAAAAAGAACATGTAGAGAGAAAAGTCCCTAAAACTTTTCACGGGCTGGAAAGTACCAATATAAATATCAATTATATAACTTAATCCTTTAAATGTATAAAAAGATATGCCGATTGGTAGGAAAATATCCAGCGCATCTATATTTCCCGAACCGATATTGTTTATAATCTGGATAAAAAAGTTAGTGTATTTAAAGTAACCAAGTACACCAAGGTTTGCTACTATGGTTAAAACAAAAAGGAATCTCCTTTTACTTATTCCCTCTTTTAAAGAACCCAGTATTTGACCTGAGTAATAATTTACAATGGTCATTATTATAAGAATAAGAAAATATCCTCCTACAGCTTTATAGTAAAAGAACAAAGAAAAGATGATAAGCGTAAATATCCGTAGATTCTTTTTGTATGCAAATATTCTATAAAATAATAATAATGTAAAGAAAAAGAAGATGAAAAAACTTGTACTGAAAAGTAAAGGATCACCTTCTTGGTATGTAAATAATTGAAGTATTTTACTGAAATCAATATTGAAGATCATTCATTCTCCGCAAAATTGTTTTATATAAATTTTATTTTTGCTCTAATTTAGAGTTTAATAGATTTTGAAGATCTCCTATATTCTTACATCTTAATACTTCTATGCCTTTAAAATGTACATTAAATGCTTTTTCTACAGCAAGAATAACATTAATATGATTTAACGAATCCCAGCCCGGCAGCTGATCCGCAGTTGTATCATCTTGTATATCAAAATCATCTAAATTAAGTTCAACAAGGATTGCTTTTTTAAACTCTTCTGTTATCATTTATTAACTCCATTTAATTGTTTCTTTTTTTATGACTAATCTTTCTTTATTAGCTTTTCTACTCGGTTTACCTGCAGAACTTTTTATCAACCATCTTGTCGGCACTAAATAAACTTTTTTTATGTTTATATCATCCGACATTCCAGCCTTTTTAATATCCATTATTAATTTTTTATGTTCTACTTCATCTACTATTTTTGTTTCTGCAACTACACTTATTTGTTCACTCCCTAATTCCTCATCGTCTTCACCAAAAGCAACTACTCTTCCCGGAATAACACCTTCAACGTGACTGACTATATCTTCAACATCTTCTGGGTATATATTATTACCTGCCACAATAATAATATCTTTTTTCCTTCCGATTATATAATATTCACCATCTAAACAGAAACCATAATCACCGCTGTAAAACCAGCTGTCGCGTAATACTTCGGCTGTCTTTTCAGGATAATTTCTGTAACCGTCAAATAACGAAACCGAAGATATAACTACCTCCCCAACCATTCCGTCATCTAAATTGTTACCGTTTTCATCTACAATTTTTACTTCACAACCATCAATTGTTCTACCGGATGAAACACAAACTCTTGAATTTTCATCGTGTCCGTTTAACTCAATTACACCCTTTGCAATACTTTGTTTTTTAACTCGAAGAACTTTTGCCACTGTACCTGGCGGTGTTTGTGTTACTGCAAATGTTGTTTCAGCCATTGCATAACAAGCACACAAAGATTCAGGTTTTACTCCGTAATTTTTATATCTTTTATAAAACAGTTTATGACTTTTATCTCTTACGGGTTCACTGCAATTTATAAACATTCTCATACTTTCAAGAGAAATTCCTTCTAAATCATCTTTGTGAACTTTAGCTGCTAAAATGTTGTATGCAAAATTAGGAAGCCAAGTAAGGGTTCCTTTTTCTTTTGAAATTGCTTCCAGCAAAAGACTTGGTATCATAAT
>JADFGB010000385.1 GCA_022567875.1 Bacteroidota bacterium
TAATCTTTCTGTTATTGATAATTTATCTCTTAATGAAAGATTTATTCCTTCACCTTGAGTCCCGTCTCTTAAAGTTGTATCGAATAGTTCTATTTTTTTCATATAATTTTCTTTTAATTTTGTTTTATCATACCTGTTTTTCTTGCGTACTCAAATAATCCGCCTGCTTCCACTATAGGAAGTACGTTTCCTAAAGGTTCTAATTTATATTGTTTTCCTGTAGTTAGATTTTTTAATACGTTAGTTTCTAAGTTTATTTCTAAATTATCGTTTGTGGATATTTCTTTATTAATTTTTCTTGCAGTTACTATGGGAACTAAGAATCCGCCGTCTACAGAATTACGGTAAAATATTCTTGCGTATGCTTCTGCTATTACTATTTTTACTCCTGCTTTTTGAAGAGCAAAAGGAGCGTGTTCACGTGAAGAACCGCAACCGAAATTATTTCCTGCGATAACAATATTATATTTGGATTTGTAATTGTCTCCCTCAATAAAAGGGATGCCACCTTTCGGCAACCCTGATTTTTCCAATGGAACACTTGAAAAAGCATAATGCCCATATTTTTTTGACTCTTCATTATCGGTTAAACTATAAACAAGATACTCGGCAGGTATCATTTGATCTGTATCAATATTATCTCCAAGCACAAATGCTTTTCCATTAATTATTTTTTCCATTTATTCTCTCATTTATTGTGTTTTTTAAATAAAATCCCTTGGGTCTGTAATTACGCCTGTAACCGCCGAAGCAGCAACAGTTAAGGGGGAAGCAAGATAAACTTCAGATTTTCTGCTGCCCATTCTGCCCGGATAATTTCTATTTGTTGTTGATATAACAACATCTCTGTCAACCGATCTTCCTACTGTGTCACTGGGTCCGCCCAAACATGCAGCGCAGGATGATTGTGCAATTATGCAACCCGATTTAATGAATATGTCTTTCAGAGTTTTACCATTATAAGTCACATTATCTAATTGGTTTGCAACTTCTGTGCTTGCCGGAACTATGAATGTGGAAACTTTGACTTTAGTTCCAAATAATATTTTTGCAGCAGCTTCAAAATCAGTTAATTTACCTCCCGTGCAAGAACCAATGTAGCATTTTGTTAATTTTGTACCTTGAACATTTTTTACAATATCGCAATTATCGGGGCTATGCGGTTTGGCTACCATCGGTTGAAAGTTTTCAACATTATATTGGTAGGTACTGAAATAATTTGCATTATCATCACTAAAAAATAGTTCGTATTCTTTATCAGTTCTGTTCTTTACATAGTTAACGGTAACATTATCTGCAGCTATAATTCCATTCATTGCTCCAACTTCTATTGCCATATTTGTGAGGGTCATCCTTTCGTCCATATTCAAAGAATTAACTACTTCACCGTCAAATTCTAATGTTTTATAAGTTCCGCCTGAGGTAGTAATATCTCCCAATATTTTAAGTATCAAATCTTTTGCTGTTATATATGAAGGAAGTGTACCGTTAAAAGTAAATTTTATTGATGCAGGAATTTTCTCCCACATTTTACCTGTACCCAAAATAAAAGCAGCATCTGTATTACCTATACCTGTTGAAAATAATCCGAAGGCACCTGATGTGCAAGTATGTGAATCGGTACCTGCAAGTACTATCCCGGGTAAATTATAGCCTTCTTCAGCAAGCGCAATATGACAAACACCTTTGTACCGCTCAGTGCCTACATCGTAATAATTATTTAATGAGTAGTCTTTAGCGAATTGTCTGAGTATATCCACATTTCTGTTAGCCTGTGAATTTTGTGTAAATATGTAATGATCAGGAAAAATAACTAATTTATTTTTATCCCATATTTTAGCGTGCTCTCCAAATTCTTTTTTCCAAATTGCTATTGTAGGGGGACCACAAACATCGTGAGTCATAAGGATGTCTATGTCCAACCATACATTATCACCGGGGACTACGATATTTTTTCCCGATGATTTGGCAAGTATTTTTTCAGTTATTGTCATTCCCATTTTATAATTCCTCAAACAACTTCTGTATAATTACTATTTTTTGATTCCTTATCATATTGTATAAGGATTTGTTCTTTTTTATTAAGAGCTGAAAGGTAAGCTTTAGCACTTGCTTCAATAATATCAGTTGATACTCCTCTTCCTGTAAATGCTCCGTATTTAGTCCTTATGCGT
>JADFGB010000386.1 GCA_022567875.1 Bacteroidota bacterium
ATTAACCACAGAAGTATATAAAAGGTTTTTGTATGTTATTGAAGAAAATGAGAGAGTAAAATCTTCAAAAATTGCATTAGAAAATAATGATTTGCAAAGTTTTGGTGATTTACTGTTTGCATCGCATAAAGGATTGAGCAGCTTATATGAAGTAAGTTGTCCCGAACTTGATTTTCTTGTTGACTTGGCGAAAAAAGATACATCTGTTATCGGAAGCCGAATGATGGGCGGTGGTTTTGGCGGTTGCACAATCAATTTAATTAAAAAAGACAAGATTGACAATTTTATCAACAAAGCAGAATCAGAATATCAACATAAGTTCGGGCTCTCTATTAGCACATATCCTGTGAATATTTCAGACGGAACACAAATAATAAAGCTATGAGAAAAGAATTAGAAAATCACTCACATAAACGATATAATATACTAACTGGCGAATGGATTTTAGTTTCACCTCATCGCACAAAACGACCTTGGCAGGGGCAAGAAGATGAAATTAGCCACACACAACTAAATACTTACTACAAAAATTGTTATTTATGCCCTGCCAACATACGATACAATGGTGACGTAAACCCCAAATACACTAATACTTTTGTTTTTAAAAATGATTTTTCTGCTTTAGAAAAAGATGCTCCGAATTTTAAAATTAATAATGGTTTACTAAAAGCAGAGAGCGAAACAGGTATTTGTAAAGTAGTTTGCTTTTCGCCAGACCATTCTAAAACATTAGCTGATTTATCTGTTAATGAAATTAAACAAGTAATATCTGTTTGGCAACAAGAATATACTAAATTAGGGAAATTAGAAGATATAAATTATATTCAAATTTTTGAAAACAAAGGTGCTATAATGGGTGTCAGCAACCCACATCCGCACGGACAAATTTGGGCGGAAAGCAGTATCCCTAATGAAGTACAAAAAAAAGATAAGCAACAAAAGAAATATTTTGACGAAAAAGGTGTAAGTCTTTTAGAAGATTATACGAAACAAGAAATAGAGCTAAAAGAAAGAATAATATTTGAAAATGAAAATTTTGTTACATTAGTCCCGTTTTGGGCAATATGGCCTTTTGAAACAATGATACTTCCTAAAACGGCACAATCTAATATAGGATTAATGGATGATAAACAAATAACAGATTTTGCAAATGCGATAAAACGCCTTACTTCGGGTTACGACAAGCTGTTTAACTGCTCTTTTCCCTACTCTTCGGGCATACATCAAGCTCCAACTAACACAGAAAATTATGAGCATTGGCATTGGCATATGAGTTTTTATCCACCTTTATTACGCTCTTCAAGTATAAAAAAATTTATGGTTGGTTACGAAATGTTTGCTATGCCACAACGCGATATTACAGCAGAAACTGCAGCAAAACGATTACTAGAAACTTTATCTAAATAATAAACTATAAAACAAATATTCTTTCTAAATATCTTTTTAGTATATCAGTCAAGTATATACAATGTTTTTTATGTGATTCTTGTTTTATAAGCAGTACAACGTCTCACTATACGCATTACGCCTGCCTTTTGGCATACAAGTTTATTACGTAAAATAAATTTTAAAATATGGAAAAACAAGAGATCATAAAAAATTTAAAAACAGCTTAAAATTAAAATTATTTAAATAGTTTGAGATTCCGGGTTAAGTCTGAAATGACAAACGAGAAACAAATCAATAACCATCTGCAGTACCGGGACCTCTTTTATCGAATGCACCCAAAATAATTTTGTTTTTGTTGTCAATCATAATTACCGCAACCATTCCTATTTTTCTTTTCTTTGCATCATCATCTTTAAAAGTATAACCCATTTTTTTTAATTCGTTTTTTACATTACCGTTAAATGAATCTTTTTCGTAAACAACTTTATCGGGCAGTCATTGGTGGTGAATCCTCGGCGCGTCTACAGCTTTTTTAATGTTCATATTAAAATCAATAACATTTAATATAACCTGCAAAACAGAAGTAATTATCTGCGCTCCGCCGGGCGAACCCAAAATTAGAAATGGTTTGTCATCTTTTAATACTATAGTCGGCGTCATCGAACTTAGCATTCTTTTTTCGGTTTGAATTGAATTTACCTCGCTTCCGAGCAGTTCGTAAATATTCGGCTCACCGGGTTTTCTTAAAATGGATTGCAACTGTTAAATGATAAGCCAAG
>JADFGB010000387.1 GCA_022567875.1 Bacteroidota bacterium
AAGATTTTTTTGCCTTGAAATCAAAAGTTTTATAGTATATATTCGCATCTAAATATTTATGCAACAATCAAAAGAAAATATCATTGTAATAAACAACATCTTCCAATACGGAATAGATGACAGTAAAGATATATTCTTAAACCTTTCTTTAAACAATATCATAATTCTAGGAATTAGCATTATTATTCAACTCGGTATTATTATCGAGTTATAAATAATAGGGCAATTCTAAATCAACATAAACTCATATTAACATAAGATTTCGGATTGCCCGAAACCGGAATATTTTTGTTAAAGAATTTTAAATTCTTGAGGTTAGTATGAGATCAGATCTTATAAAACTTGGCTTTAATAAAGCTCCACATAGGAGTTTACTTAAAGCTACAGGTGCAATAAAAAATGACAGCGACTTCCAAAAACCGTTTATAGGCGTTTGTAATTCTTATACTGACATTATTCCAGGTCACGTGCATTTACAAGAATTCGGCAAAATCGTTAAAGATTCTATACGTGAAGCCGGGGGAATTCCTTTTGAATTTAATACTATTGGTGTTGATGACGGTATAGCTATGGGACATATAGGTATGCGTTATTCACTTGCAAGCAGGGAATTGATTGCAGATTCTGTAGAAACTGTTATGGAAGCACACAGACTTGATGGAATGATTTGTATCTCTAATTGCGATAAAATTGTTCCAGGTATGGTAATGGGTGCTATTCGAGTTAACGTACCTACCATATTTATTTCAGGTGGTCCTATGAAAGCAGGGAAAACTCCTAATGGAAAAGTAGTGGATTTGATATCTGTATTTGAAGGAGTTGGCAAATATCAAAAGGGTGAGATAAATGCTGAAGAATTGAAAGAATTAGAGGATTACGGCTGCCCAACTTGTGGTTCTTGTGCCGGTTTGTTCACTGCTAATTCTATGAATTGTTTACTTGAAGTATTTGGATTAGCCTTACCCGGTAATGGCTCCATATTAGCTGTTGATCCTTTGAGAAAAGAACTTGTGAAAGCAGCTGCAAAACAAATATTATATCTGGTAAAAAACGATATTAAACCTTCTGATATTTTAACTCAATCATCATTTAATAATGCATTTACATTAGATGTTGCAATGGGTGGAAGTACAAACACAATTTTGCATATTCTTGCTTTTGCAAACGAAGCAGATATAAAAATTGATTTAAACCAATTGAATGTAATATCAAATAATACTCCCAATATATGTAAAGTAAGCCCGTCTGTACCTAACGTTCATATGGAAGATGTAGATGCTGCGGGAGGAATTTCTGCAATATTAAAAGAACTGTCAAAAAAAGAAAATTTGCTTGATTTATCAACATTAACAGTAACAGGAAAAACATTAGGAGAAAATATAGCTACTTCAGAGATTAAGAATAAGAATGTAATAAGAGATATTGCCAACCCATATTCTGAAACTGGTGGACTTGCAGTATTGTTTGGTAATCTTGCACCGGAAGGTTCCATTGTTAAAACTGCTGGAGTTTCTTCCGAAATGTTAGAGTACAAGGGACCAGCAAATATTTATAATTCTCAAGATGAAGTTTTAGATGGAATTAAAAATAAAGAAATAAAACCCGGAGATGTTATAGTGATTAGATATGAAGGACCAAAAGGTGGCCCCGGCATGCCTGAAATGCTATCCCCTACTAGTGCAATAATGGGACTTGGGCTTGGTGATAAAGTTGCTCTTATAACAGATGGAAGATTTTCAGGGGGAACACGTGGTGCTTGCATAGGACATATTTCACCTGAAGCTGCAGAAAGAGGACCTATAGCTGCTTTGAATAACGGTGATATTATTACAATTAACATAAATAATAAAACACTGAATGTTGAACTATCTGATGAAGAAATAGAAAGAAGATTAAAGGCTTTACCTTTATTTGAACCTAAAATAAAAAAAGGATATTTGGCAAGATATTCCAAAATGGTAACTTCAGCAAGTACAGGGGCAATACTTAATGTAAATAATTTTCAAACTACGGAGAAAAGCTAAAATGAAAGAAAATAAAAAATTACTTTCGGGTGGCGAAATATTTTTTGAAATGCTCAGAAAAGAAAATGTAGATACTATATTCGGTTATCCTGGTGGTGCAATTCTAAAATTATATGAGCTTTTAGATGATATAAATTTCTT
>JADFGB010000042.1 GCA_022567875.1 Bacteroidota bacterium
GGGCAGAGACGGAATTGAACCGCCGACACATGGATTTTCAGTCCATTGCTCTACCGACTGAGCTATCTGCCCAAAAATTAAAAAACAAAAATATAGATTTTTATTGAGACCTCAAATAAAATTGATAAAATTTATTCCACCGTAACACTTTTTGCCAAATTTCTCGGCTGGTCAACATCCAACCCTTTTTTAACTGCAATATGATATGCCAATAACTGCAAAGGAATTACAGAAAGTATAGGCATTAACATTCTAATTGTTTCAGGAATTTTAATTGAATAATCAACCAACCTGTCAATGTTATCATCACCTTCATTTGCAATTGCAATTACTCTTCCCTTTCTGGCTTTCACTTCTTCAATATTACTAATTATCTTATTGTAAGTTGAATCTTGTGGTGCTATAAATACAGAGGGAACTTTATCTTCAATTAAAGCTATAGGTCCGTGTTTCATTTCCGCAGCAGGATAACCTTCTGCGTGTATATAGGATATTTCTTTCAATTTTAATGCACCTTCCAAAGCAACAGGAAAATTATAACCACGACCCAAATAAAGAATATTTTCTGCATCTTTAAATTCTTCCGCTATTTCTTCAATCTGATCATTTAGTTTTAATATTTGTTCAATCTTCTCCGGTAATTTGTCCAATTCTTTAGCAATATTTTGCCCGTCTATCAAACTCATATTCTTTTTGCGTGCAAGATTGAGAGTGATTAAAGCTAAAACAACTAATTGAGAAGTAAAAGCTTTAGTTGACGCAACACCTATTTCGGGTCCTGCGTGAATATAAACACCTGCGTGAGTTTCGCGCGGAATACTTGAACCGACAACATTACAAATTCCCATTACAAGTGCTCCTCTAATTTTTGCTTCTCTCAATGCAGCTAAAGTATCAGCTGTTTCCCCGCTTTGAGAGATAAAAAACATAGCGTCGTCAGGATAAACAATCGGGTTTCTATATCGGAATTCTGAAGCATATTCAACTTCGGTTGGAATTCTTGCGTGCTGTTCAAACATATATTCGCCTGTCAGTGCAGCATGCCAGGAAGTACCACAGGCAGAGATAACAATTCTTTTAGATTTATTTAATTTTTCTTCTACTGATTCCAACCCGCCAAGTTTTGATGTACCTTTTTCAAATATTAATCTTCCCCTCATTGAATTACAGACGGACTGCGGTTGTTCCATAATTTCTTTAAGCATAAAATGATCATATCCGCTCTTGTCAATCTCCTCAATTGTCATAGTTATTTGATGAACTTCTTTATCAATAATTTCCTCATCCAATGTTCTCGTATAAAATCTATCAGAATAAATTTCTGCTATTTCTCCGTCTTCCAAATAAACAACGTGTTTTGTGTGAGAAATAATTGCTGAAACATCGGAAGCTACAAAGTTTTCTTTTTCACCAACTCCAATAACAAGAGGTGAACCTTTTCTTGCCACAATTAACTTATCCGGTTCTTTTGCATAAACAACTGCAATACCGTAGGTACCTTGAAGTTTGCTTAATGCTGCGTGAACAGCTTTCACTAATGAATATCCTTTTTTTAAGAAACTGTCAATTAATTGTGGAATTACTTCTGAGTCAGTATCGCTTATAAAATCATATCCTAATGATTGTAATCCCTTTTTAATTGTAATATAATTTTCAATTATTCCGTTGTGTATTACAAATAAATTTTTATCAGTATTAAAATGCGGGTGTGCGTTTACTTCGTTTGGTACCCCGTGTGTTGCCCATCTTGTGTGAGCAATTCCTAAAGTAGGAGAGATATTTATTTTATCAAGATCCTTTTCTAAATTTACTACTTTCCCTTTTCTCTTAATAACTTGTGATTCACCATTGGATATTAAACCCAAGCCGGCAGAATCATAGCCTCTATATTCAAGTCTTTTTAAACCATTAATTAATAGAGGAACACAATTTTTAGAACCAATATACCCTACTATTCCGCACATATTAAACTCTTATATTTTGTATTTATAATTTTGACTTAAAATATTCTATTGTGGTCTTAAGACCATCTTCTCTACTTACAATAGGTAACCAATTTAATAATTTTTTTGCTTTTTCGATATCAGGCTGCCTTACTTTAGGATCATTTAATGGAAGTTCTTCAAATACAATATTGCTTCTACTATTTGTTAAATTAATAACTTCCTCAGCAAATTCTTTAATTGTAATTTCATCGGGGTTACCTATATTGACAGGATTTATCTCATCAGAAAAAAGTAATTTATAAATACCGTCAACCAAATCAGAGACATAACAAAAACTACGTGTTTGAGAACCGTCACCGAAAACAGTAATATCTTTATTCCTTAATGCCTGCATAACAAATGTAGGCAATGCTCTTCCATCATTAGGTCTCATCCTTGTTCCGTATGTGTTAAAAATTCTTACTATCCTTGTTTCAATTGAATGGTACCTATGATATGCCATTGTAATTGCTTCTGCAAAACGTTTTGCTTCGTCATAAACTCCTCTAGGTCCAATGGGATTAACGTTACCCCAATAATCTTCTTTTTGCGGATGAACCTTAGGATCTCCATAAACTTCGGATGTAGATGCTAAAAGTATTCTTGCATTTTTTTCTTTTGCAAGTCCTAGCACATTATGTGTACCGAGTGCACCCACTTTAAGAGTTTGAATCGGTAATTTAAGATAGTCAATCGGACTTGCAGGAGATGCAAAGTGTAAAATATAGTGAACAGCACCAGTTATAAAAATATAATTTGTAATATTGTGTTTTATAAAAAGAAAATTTTCGTTACCTGATAGATGGGCAATGTTATCAGAGTTACCTGTAATTAGATTATCAATACAAATAACCCTGAATCCTTCATCAATAAATTTATCGCACAAATGCGAACCAAGGAAACCTGCTCCTCCGGTAATCACAACAGTTTCTTTTGTCAATATTAATCCATTTTAAAATTTTAATGTTATTTTTCTTAATGAAACAATGCTTACTGTAATACCTATTATTGGACCTAAAAGTAACAGAAACACCAAACTTATTTTGTTTTCAAATCTTAATAGTTCCCTAATTGGCAAATAATCTGAGAGGAAATATACGAACATATAGCCAATAACAAATAATATTAAAGTCGAAAATACCCCTATAAAAAACCCATTTAAAATAATAGGTATCTTAATTGTTGAAAGTTTAGCTCCGACAAGTTTCATTGTATTTAGTTCAGTGTACTTAGAGTTAATGACCAATAGAATTGTACTGTAAACTATATATAGTGAGATAAAGAATATTACTAACGCAAAAAGAAAAATATAATTTTTTATTCTATCCAAATAAGAAATCAGCTTATATATATAATCATACTTTAATGAAACTTCATCAACACCCCTAAAAGAAGATAGTTTTTTCACCACATTTTTTATAAAATTTTGTGTAACATATTTACTCTTTAATGAGACTTCAAACGAAGCAGGAAGCGGATTATAATCAATCAATTTCCTGAAATCTTCTCCGGTATTTTTGATAAATAATTCTGCTGCCTTTTTTTTATCAATATACCTTATAGAATAAACAAATTTCTCGTTTTTAATTTTCTTTTTTAGATTATTAATATCGTTCTTTGTTACTGTATCATTTAGAAAAACATTAATATTAACGCTTCTCTTTAATTTGTTTTGAAGATAATTGGAAAAATTGATTGAGAAAACAGAGGCATATATCAGTGCCAATGAGATACTCATAGACATGAGTGAAAGAAAAAAAGAGGACTTTGCCCTACCGATTAATCTAAACGATTCTTTTATCCAGAAAAATATCATTCAATAAAATCCATTTTTTTAATTTGACTTTAAATTACAAAATAAAATTAAAAACCTGATTCATCAATCCATTTTACCATTTGCCAATTATTTGTCGATTCCTCTCGTTTCAAAAATAAATTAACACGCCCGTCAATTCTTATAACATCTGTAGGGTTAAAAGTGACTGTTAAATTAAAGCCTCTCACAATTGTAGCATTTGAAGTATCAACATTTGATAAAATTATGTTATTCCAAATCAGGTCAAGTCTTTGTGAATTTGTAAAGAGTCCGTTAGTGGTTTTCATTTCGTCATCTCTCCCCCAAGTAACATCAAACCCTTTGTCAAAATCTCTGAAAGTAAAAATGAAATCTTTGCTTACTAGTTTCCCGTAAATACTTGTATCTCTAAATGTATACGCAAATTTAAAATTTTGAAACAATCCTTCTATTGTTGTAATATCTGAGAGAGTTTGTGTGGAATTATCTGATGAAAAATCTAATTTTGGTGCAAAAGGGTTTTTACATCCTACTAAAACTAAAAATATTAAAGTAATATTTAAAATAAGTTTTTTAATAAAGTCTTCCTTTTAGTTCACTCCAACTTAGCAGATTGCTGTTCTTTGTATCCTGCCAAAAATAGATAGTCCAGATTGCTCTTGAATCCCTTATCAAACTAAAACTCAGTTCACCTTGATAATTAGATTGTATTTCCGCACTAATATTTGGTATATTTATAAAATATGAAGCATTATAAAATAAACTGTCACCTTGTGGACTTGAGGATATATTTGTTAAATTCAATGTTATTGGTTGATCTTTTTGCACCTTAGAAATAAGATTATTGAAATACTGTTCTTCATTTCTTAAACCCCAGTTATTTGCAAGAGCAGGAAATTGTGATAAAGCTGAACTTGATGCAGAAAAAGTGAACACTCTATTTGTAAAATTTGGATCTGAAAATGATAACAAATAGTTTTCAAGATTTTTATCTGTAAGTGAATTAATTAGGTTTTGAATTAAAAGTTCGGGCGTAACCGGTGTTTGATAATTAGCACGGGATTGATTTGGAGGTTCAACTTCTCTTGTAGAAAATATATCACACCCACTTAAAAAAAATAGGAACAATATTACAAAAATAAATCTCATTTCTCGGCTAGAATAATAATTCTATCAGAAATATTCTCATCAAATTTTGATTTATCAAAAGAGCCATAAATATCTTTTACCTTAAATTTTGTCATTTCCAATATACTTTTAATTTCATCTAAACTATAAATTTTTACTGATTCTTTGAAATGTTTTTCATATCCATTTTTTTTTATTATAATATTTTTTATAACTCTACCATTTTCTATTCGTCTTTTCTGAATTATTTCACCGCCTTCAATTCTTAAACTTGAATTAGGAATTAAATTTTCTTCCAAATGCTTTTTGTTAAAATAATCAAATACAAAAAAACCGTTTTTGTTCAAATGATTATAGGCAGTTTTAAACACTTTAAAATTCTCTTCATCACTTTCAAAATAGCCGAAACTTGTAAATAAATTTAGGGCAAGATCAAACTTATTATCAATGCAAAAATCACGTATATCAGCACGTATAAAATCTATACTTACTTCAGCATTTATCGCATTTCCTTTCGCATTATTAAGTAGGTTTTCGCTAAGATCAACTGCTGTTAAAAGAAATCCTTTTTTAGCAAATTCAATTGAATGTCTGCCGGCACCGCAGGCAAGATCCAAGATTTTTGATTTGTTTTTTATGTTAGTAATTGAAATTATTGATTCAACAAGTTGGCGGGCTTCCTTTTCATCTCTGTGTTTATATACATTTAAATATTCTTCGCTTTCAAACCAGCTTACAAACCATTCAGCCATTATATTTCTATTCTTCCAAGAACAGCTCTACCGATTGTCGCTTCATCGGCAAATTCAAGGTCACCACCAACAGGCAAACCTCTTGCTATTCTTGATATTTTTACTCCTAATGGTTTTAACAATTTAGCAAGATAAAGTATTGTAGTTTCTCCTTCAGTATCAGGATTTAGTGCTAAAATTATTTCTTTAAATTCTTCATTTTCAAACCTTTTAACCAATTCTTTAATTTTTAGGTCATCAGGTCCTATACCGGAAAGGGGTGACAATACCCCCCCAAGTACATGATATCCACCATGAAATTCGTTTGTTTTCTCAATTGCAATCACATCACTTGCTTCTTCAACAACGCATAAAAGTGTGTGATCCCTTTTACCACTTACGCAAATCTCACATAACTCACCAACAGAAAGATTAAAGCACCTCGAACAGAATCGAAGTTTAGTTTTTAGATCTTTTACAGCATTTACAAAACTATCGACTTCATCTTTTTCTTTTTTTAAAATATAAATTGCTAATCTTTGAGCTGTTTTTTTACCGATACTTGGCAATTTACTGAATTCATCAATTGCAATTTGTAGAGGTTCGGCTATTTTCACAATTATAACCCCGGGATATTAAGTCCGGGAGGAATCATTCCCTTTGTTACTTTTGCCATTTCTTCTTCGGCTAATTTTGCTGCTGATTGTAATGCTTTATTAACAGCAGCAACAACTAAATCCTCAAGGATTTCTTTGTCATCTACATTAATTACTTGTGAATCAATTTCCACTGACACAATCTCTTTATTACCATTAGCCGTTGCTTTTATCATTCCGCCTCCGGCTTCTTCACTTACTTCCATTCCACTTAATTGAGCTTGGACTTTTTGCATTTCTGCCTGCATTTTTTGTACTTGCTGCATCATTCCCTGCATTCCGCCTTTCATTTATTTCCTCCGATTAGATTAAATTACTTCTAAAAAAAAATACTTTATTTTCGTGCAAATATAATATAAAGGTTTGACATTATGTACTTTATTTTTTTAATTTTTTGTTTTGTAAATTAATGTTAATATTTTTTTCTCTATAAAAGTAAATATTTTAATATGAAAAATGAACTTAAAACGTTTTCTCTTCCTTTAGAATCAGATGACTATATAAACCAGGTGTACCCGGACTATATTTCTAACAGTAAATCTGAAAAGATAAAATCAAAAAACCTTGGAGCTAATTTTGCCAAAATTAATATCTCCATTTTAGATTATCTCAAAAAATTTCACATACCTGTTGCGTCTATAAAATTGGAAAATGAAAACACTATAAAATATTTGAAATACTCAGAATTAAATTTTTCTGTTCGTATATTAAATTATGTCGATAAACGAATTTCTAAAATTTTTAACAAAAAAGAAAATGAACTTTTGGACCTTCCTGTTTTTGAATATCATTACGGAAAAGCAAGCAATAATTTAATTTCAGAAAGTCACTTAATCTCATTTAATTTAATTAACTTTGAAAAACTGAAAATTGTAAACAGGATTTGTTCCAAAGTAAATGCAGTACTAAGGTCTTACTTTGAAAGACGAGGAAAATTTTTAGGCGAAGTAACATGTTCATTCGGTGAACACAAAAATAAAATATATTTAGTAAATGATTTTACACCTGTAAGTTTGAAAATTCTAGACCTAAATAAAAACAATAATTCTATTGATCCGTATAAATTAGAAACACCTTCGAATGTTAGAAAATACA
>JADFGB010000388.1 GCA_022567875.1 Bacteroidota bacterium
TAGATAAAAACAAATATTGGGATTTAGGTAAATCAAGAAAAAGTTTCCCTTTTGATTTTGGAAACATTATTTCACATTCAAATTCATTTAAGGCGTCTTCTGTTCAATCAATCAACACCGAACTTAAAAACAAAATTAAAAACTTGAAAAATTTTTTTGGTAATAAATTCATTGGGTCACCTTTTAACTATCATATCTTCGACAGCTTTGAACAGAAGGGGTTGATAATTCAAAACACAGATCTTTCAAATTATGACATTGAAAAAAATTCAGTAAATGTTATTAAAAATGATTGGATAAACGGCGATGACTTTTCAGATATTGCAGGATTATTAATTGAAAAAAATTATGGTGAATCAAAGTATAAATTTTTAAGTGACGGTTTATCTACATACTTCTCAAATAATTGGAGAGGGAAAGGTTTTGAATATTGGGCAAGCAAAATTTATTTGTCAAATAATTTGCCTAGCCTTAAGGAATTACTAGATAATAAAATGTATTCATACAATTCAAATTTTATTTCCAATCCTTTATCTGCAACTTTTATTCAGTTTTATATAGAAAAATACGGTAAAGATAAACTCATATCGTTGTTTAAATCCAAAAAGAAAATAAGCAGTAGAATTGTAGAAAAATTAAATAAAGGATGGAAAAATTATTTAAAGAATTTAAGTCAAAAATATGCTGAACAAATTAAACATGATAAAGACAATTTTCCTGAGCCTATTTCCGGTTTTCAAAAAGGGTTAAGTTACGCGCACGAAGGCTACAGAATTCACAACGGCTATCTTTCTAAATCGTCTTACGAATCATTAAAGAAAGCCCTCAAGCTTGGGGTAAATTCAATTTCAATTATTCCTTTTACTTCAATAAGAGATCCAAAAAAACCAGCACCTTTAAGATTTTGGAGGAGTGCATTCAGTGAAAACGATGAAACAATAATTTATCTTGAACATATATCACGGGAATTAAATCTTAACTTGATGTTAAAGCCTCATATTTATCTTGGCCGCGGATGGCCCGGTGATATTGAAATGCAGAATGAAAAAGACTGGAAATTATTTTTTGATAATTATAAAAAATGGATAATGCACTATGCAGTTATTGCCGAGATGTACAAAATTCCTTTGCTTTGTATTGGCAATGAACTGGTTAAAACCACAATTACTCATAACGATCAGTGGTTGGAGTTGATAAATAAAATAAGAGGCATTTATAGCGGTAAGTTGACCTACGGAGCAAATTGGGGTGAAGAATTTGAAAAAATAAAGTTTTGGGACAAATTAGACTATATAGGAATCAGCGAATACTATCCACTAAGCAAGAAAGAAAATCCCTCAGATAAAGAATTGTTCGACGGTGCAAATAGAATTATTGCTAAAATTGCTCAGGTTCAAAAAAAATTTAATAAGCCGGTAATATTTACAGAAGTCGGATTCAGAAGTTCTCAATATCCGTGGATGACTTCCCACGAAAAAGAAACAAGAAAAAGTGTTAATCTCCAAAACCAGGCAAGAAGCTACAGAGCTGTATTAAAAGCCGCATACGGTAAAAAGTGGTTGGTAGGAATGTACTGGTGGAAATGGCCGAGTTATCTTTCTGACGGTGGAGATCCGCAAAACGATCTTTACACTCCGCATAATAAACCTGCAGAAGACGTTTTGAAACAATGGTATTCAATTAAATGGAATTGATAAAAAATTAAAAATAATTTACAATTAAACATTAAAGAAAAAGGTATGAAGCTTAAACTAATAATAGCAGCACTATTCAGCATTATATTTATGTCAAATAATTATGCTGCACTTGTTCTTCATCACGATGATAAAGATAAGAACAAGCATATTCATTTTGCTCATCCGCTTATAACAGAAACTCCTTCACCCGATACAAAAATTAGGTTTGATTATTTTTATAGAAATATAAATTCGGGTGTATTAAAAAATCATACAACAAGACTCGAACTAGAGTACGCATTTGCACCATCCTTCAGTATTGAAGTAGATATTCCTTACACAATATTAAAGCCTTCTTTAGGCTCTACAGAATCCAATTTTAATACGATAAGTATCGGATTTAAATTTGCAAATTATGCTTTTGAAGAGAGTAATATTTTGCTCGGGTATGGTTTGGAATTTG